>CAIPFS010000025.1 GCA_903864375.1 uncultured Verrucomicrobiota bacterium | reverse complement strand
GGCGCGTGAAAACGTCCGTCATCTTCCCGGGGTCCGACTGCCACCGGAACTGGTCGTGGAACCGGACCTGGCGACCTCTGCGGCCCAGGCGGAGGGATTGGTCCTTTCCATTCCGTCCAAGGCCTTTCGGACGGTGGCAGCGCAATTGAGTGGATTCAGGGGCGTGGTGGTCAGCACGACCAAGGGACTGGAATTCCCGGAAGGGAAGACGATGTCCGAGGTCCTCCTTGAGTCCATTTCCGGTGCCGTGCCCGTGGCCTTATCGGGCCCATCACTGGCGGCTGAAGTGGCCCGCGGAATTCCGACAGCGCTGGTCGCCGCCAGTTCCGATCCGGCGGCGGCAGCAGCCGTTCAGACCTGGTTTCATCGTCCCACCTTCCGGGTCTATACCAGCCCGGACCTGCCCGGCGTGGAATTGGGAGGAGCCCTGAAGAACGTCATTGCCGTTGCCGCAGGTGTCTGTGATGGCCTGGGGTACGGCGACAATGCCAAGGCCGCTTTGATCACCCGGGGGAAGGCGGAAATGCAACGGCTGGGTGTCGCCTGCGGCGGCCGGCCGGAAACCTTTTCCGGATTGAGTGGACTGGGTGATATGACCGTCAC
Source organism: uncultured Verrucomicrobiota bacterium (assembly GCA_903864375.1). Taxonomy (GTDB): domain Bacteria; phylum Verrucomicrobiota; class Verrucomicrobiia; order Limisphaerales; family UBA9464; genus CAILNN01. Next base: position 1,414 of record CAIPFS010000025.1, on the reverse strand, counting down.
GTGCTTCAGCCGCCTGAGTCGTAATCGGTCCTTCGGCGAACGGGTGGGCCGGGGTGAATCGGTCCAGGCCGTCCTGGCCTCCACCATTTCAGCCGTGGAAGGGTATCCCACCGCCCTGAGCGCATTTGAGCTCGGACGGCGATTGGGCATCCCCTGCCCCATCATCACCGAAGTTTATTCCGCCCTGTATCAGGGTAAATCACCGCGCCAGGCCGTGGTGGACCTGTTGAGCCGCGATACCAAACCGGAAGATTGAATCATGCCCCCGACAACCGATGCCGCGACTGTCCGAGTCCCCGGAACCACCGCCAATCTGGGGTCCGGTTTTGACACCCTGGGACTCGCCCTCACGATTTACAATCGGGTGACGGTGACCCGGTCAGCGGACGGGGTCCGCATCCTCTCTCCGATTGCCGAAGCGGCCCGCGCTGACGCGACCGGGATGCTGGCGGAGGCCGCGCGAGCCTTTTTCAACCGTAGCAAAAGCACCCCGTTTGGATTTGAAATATCGATCACCGGGGACGTGCCACTCGCCCGCGGACTCGGCTCAAGCGTCACCGCACGGCTGGGATGCGTCGCCGCACTCAATCAACTGGTGGGCGAACCGCTGTCCCGCGGTGATCTACTCGACCTGGTGACCGGGTTGGAGGGGCATCCGGACAATGCGGCCCCGGCGGTTTACGGGGGGTTTACAGCCTCCGGCGTGGTGGAGGGATCGGTGCGATGCGTCCGGTTTCCAGTGGCTCAGGGATTGAAGTTTGTAACGCTGATACCGGCTTTTGAAATCAGCACTCCGGAGGCCCGGCGGCTGGTGCCGATGCAATTCTCCAAGCGCGACACCGTTCATAGCCTGAACCGGACGGCTTTAATCACAGCGGCCTTCGCCGCCGGTGATTATGGGGCGTTGCGCGGATGCTTTGACGACTGTCTCCATCAGCCCTACCGGGAAGCATTGCTGCCGCAACTCAGCGCCGTCCTCCGGGCTGGTGAGGCTGCCGGGGCCATCGGTGGCTGGCTGAGCGGCAGTGGTTCGACCATCATCGCGATAACTCTGGGCGACGTGGACCCCGTCGCCGAAGCGATGCAGCAGGAACTGCCAGAATCAGCGGTGGTGATTTTGACGCCGGACAATTCCGGTTTGAAGGTGTTGTAGCAGGTCGATAGCCACCGTGATTCCTGTAGTCGCCGCACGTCAGTCGGTGCAATCTCTATCGGCCATAACCCGTTTTCAGACAGATCGGCGGGACGACGGCCCCAAGGACCGGCGACACCAGAAAATGCAGGTTCGTGGATGGTGTGATTCTCAATGTCTTGAAGGGTGCGGAACCGCAGAAAAAATGACATCCATTCAACAGCGGCAAGGGAACCAAACCTTGGGTTTTAACACCACGGATTGAATTAAACTACCGACCTC
>CAIPFS010000024.1 GCA_903864375.1 uncultured Verrucomicrobiota bacterium | reverse complement strand
TCGCCCGGGCCGTCTGAGCGCGGTTCGCAATCGGTGTGACCCGGACTCACGGCCGTGAGCCCCTATCGGAAAAATATCGACGCCGACCCGGACTTTCCATGCAATGAAGGTGCCCAAGTGACCCATTGGGTCCTTCACCATGTCAATATTCCAACAACTGGCCTCCTCCGAACACGCCGCCTATGCCATTTTATTGCTGGCCGTCGTCATCGCCAGCGGGTTGGTGATCGGTCATTGGCGCTGGCGGGGACTCAAGCTGGGCACGACCGGGGTGCTGTTTTCAGGCCTTCTGTTTGGACATTGGGGCTTTCACCTCGATGAAAAGCTGCTCGGGTTCGTTCGTGAGTTCGGATTGATTCTCTTTGTTTTCACCATCGGACTTCAATTGGGTCCCGGTTTCTTCTCATCCCTCCGACGGGACGGACTCAAACTGAACGGACTGGCTGCGGCCGTCGTCGCCCTGGGTGTGGCCCTGACCGTCCTGCTTCCGTGGCTGATGCACCTGGATTGGCCAGCCGCCGTCGGGTTACTGGCGGGTGCCACCACCAACACGCCCTCCCTCGGAGCGGCTCAGCAAACCGTCAATTCCCTGACCCCTCCACTCGGAAACCGCGCCGCTCTTCCCGCCCTGGCCTATGCGGTTGCCTATCCCGGAGGCATCCTCGGAATCATCGGATCGTTGCTGCTGCTTCGCCTCCTCCTGCGGGTCGATCTGACCCGGGAGGCATTGGTTTTTCAGTCCGCACAAACCCCAGGTTTGGAATCACTTGAACGGCAGACCCTCCGCGTTACGAACACCCGCTTGATTGGCACCACCCTCGGCGGTATTCCCGGTTTGAAGGAACTCGGGGTGACCGTTTCCCGGGTGCGACGGGCAAACGCCGAAGGAGTGGAGCTTGCCGAAGACCAGACCCCGATTGAACTGAATGAAGAATTGCTGGTGGTGGGAACCCGGCATTCCCTCAATGAATTCTCCCGGGTGGTCGGTCCGCCCTCCCGCCACGACCTACTAACAGTACCTGGAGGCATCCAGTCGCGACGGATCGTGGTCACCCGACGGGCGGTTCTGGGGAAGACCCTGGGCGAACTGAGCCTTCATGCACTCTATGGCGTGGTGGTGACTCGTCTCGCCCGGAATGAGGTGGAATGGACGGCCGGCAGCCATCAGCGGCTTCGGTTCGGGGACGTGGTCCAGGTTGTCGGAACCGAACCAGCCCTCGAGAAAGCCGCCGCGGGACTGGGCGACGCCGTTCATGAACTTCATGAAACGCAGTTTGTCCCCCTGTTCGCGGGGATCGCTCTGGGAGTCCTCGTCGGATTGATCCCGATCGCAGTACCGGGCATCCCGTCAGCAATTCGGCTGGGTCTGGCCGGCGGTCCGCTCATCATCGCCATCCTGTTGGGTCGGGTGGGTCACTGGGGCCCCCTCGTCTGGCACATGCCGCTCAACACCAATCTGGCCTTTCGCGAGCTCGGCATCACCCTGTTCCTGGCCTGCGTGGGCATCAAGGCCGGCGCGCAGTTTTTCCAAACGGTCTGGAGCCCCCAGGGACTCGTCTGGCTCCTTTCCGCCATGGTGATCACCGTCGTGCCGTTATTGGTTGTGGGGTTTTGTGCCCGCCGATTCTTTCGCCTCAACTTTCTCACCCTGTCGGGTCTTCTGGCCGGTAGCATGACCGACCCGCCAGCCCTCGCCTTCGCCTGCGGCATCGCCAAGTCCGATGCACCGACCGGTGCCTACGCGAGCGTCTATCCCCTGACCATGATCCTCCGCATCCTGTCCACCCAACTGCTGGTGTTACTTTGGGGGGCATAGCCCCAAACCCCAGAGTCCCCGGTGCCTTACAAGTGCTATTCCGACTAAGGGACAGGTCATTTGTTTTACAAATGCATGATGCCCAACTCATTCTGCATCCATGGGTTGACCGAATCCGTCCGGTAACAACCGGTCCGAGCGAGCGCTGAACTAACGAGGTGCCACAGGAGAATCCGCCGGAGGCGACTCCTTCGGAGTCTTGGTCGCCACTCCTTTCAGCCACGGCTTCCAAGTCTTTCCGTCCGCCGAATACCGCCACTGATAGCTGTAGTTCCTGCCATCAGGTGAAAAGGTATCGACCGCTTCACAATGGTAGCGCCGCCCCTCGCCTTCTTCGTCCCAGGTCCAGGTCCAGGTCCCCGATTTAACTTTACCGATAACCACTTCTCCATGGTCGGGTCGGCTGGCGAATCCGCGGTTATCGAAGGTAAACTGCTGGTAGTTGCGACTCTCAGGGTCATAGGCCGTCACGGCGAGCCAGGCATATGTCCCATCGGGCCCACGGCCTTCACCCCGCTCTTCCAGGAAAAAACCGCCGAGCGTCAGCGAGGCTTGGGAATGCTTGGTTCCCTTCCCGGCAGGTGAAAACGGCGTCGCTTGAAACTCCTGCGCAAAGATCCAGTTCCCAACATAGGCATTCAACGCCTGGTTTCCGGGGCCTGGAACCGGCGGTTGAGAGAGCAACCTCGATTGGGATAAAGCGACCAGTGCCACGCCCCTCAGAATCCAGAGTCCACGACCCGCCCGGGAAGAAACCATGAGGAGACAGTGAGTCAACGCTGGCAGGGACCGCAAGGGTCACCGCACTTCGAGGGATCAAACGCCCGGAAAACGACAGAGGGACAGGTCATCTGTATTGTCGTTCTGCGGGTGGAGGGCCTGAGTGGGGCGGGGTTTTACCGGGCGCGGAAGTGGTGGATGGTGGTCCGGTTGTAGGTTTCACCCGGGCGCAGGATGGCCAGGGGAAACGAAGGGCGGTTCACCGCATCGGGAAAATTCTGCGTTTCAAGGCAGAGGGCTCCGTGGCGCCCGAGCCGCACACCATTGGTGCATTCCACACCCTCCACGGGCGCGAAGTTGCTGGTGTAAAGCTGAATGCCCGGTTGGTCGGTCAGCACCTCCATGACCCGTCCGCTGGAAGGGTCGGTCAGCACCGCTGCAAGGCTGATGATTCGCGGAGGGTGATCGAGAACGAAGTTGTGGTCATAGCCGGGAACGGAAAGTCCGGTCTGTTCCATCCGATCCCCCACCACCCGCGAGGTCGTAAAATCCAGGGGTGTCCCCGAAACGGGAACGATTTCGCCGGTCGGGATCAGTCCCTCGTCCACCGGCGTGTAGCGGGAGGCCCAGAGTTGAAGGCGATGGGACCGGATGTCCCCGCGCCCCGCCAGATTGAAATAGCTGTGGTTGGTCAGGTTGATCGGGGTCGCCTGATCGGTGGTGGCCTTGTACCGGATGCGAACCTGATCGTCATCGGTCAGTTCGTATGTGACCTCAACCGAGAGTGTGCCGGGATAGTTTTCCTCGCCATCCGGGCTGACGTAGGAGAAGCGGATGGAGGCCAGGCTATCGGTGACTTGATCGCCTTCGTAATGCCACAGCTTCTTGTCGAATCCGACACGGCCGCCGTGAAGATGATTAGGGCCGTTGTTGATGGCCAACTGATAGGCCTTGCCGTCGAGCTGAAAGAATCCGCGACGTATCCGGTTGGCAAACCGTCCGATGGCGGCCCCAGTGAACGGAAATCCGGCGAGGTAGCGGTCCAACGAATCCGAACCCCCCACGACATTCCCCAGATCCCCGTGTTGATCACGGGTCCACAACTCGGTGATGATCATCCCGTAGTTGGTGAACCGGAGTCGGGTTCCGCGTTCGTTGGAGAGGGTGAAAAGATCGGCCGTCCGCCCGTCCGGGAGGAGGCCAAAGGAGGCTTTTTCCAGCTTCATTCCGTGATTGATTTTGATGCCCGAAGGGTCATGGGCAAAGTCGGGACCAGGGTCCTTGGGTGGAGGCGTCGCGCACCCGGCCAGGACACCGAGGGATGCGGCACCCCCCATGGCGAGGGCGGTGCGTCGGGAAATTTGGGGTTTCATGAAGTCCGTTGAGCCGTCCGCGTTACCGTCTCAAGCCGAGCGCGGGCAGCGGTTCAAAGGCACCGGAGACCCGCCATGGCGTGCTCTCCCTGATTGTGCGTGTCGAGGGAAAACCGGCAACTTTCAAAAAGGGTTGTGGACGTCCGTCTGTCCGTACGTCCACACCCCCCTTCGGCGCATCATCCCCTGCTTAGCCGAGCAGCGGAGGAACTGCCGCGGGCTGCGGCAACAAGCCGACATTATCACTGACCAGAACTCCCGGAGCTCCCGGCTTGCGGGGACCGCGCGGAGGGCGCGGCTCACGAGGTTCACGGGGCGGGCGCGCCGCCTGGGGAGGCGGTTCCGGACGGGTCAACGGCTTCTTGGCTGTCTCGAGAACGCCATTGGCAAATTCAATGACATGTCCCTGATGGATCAACCAGTGCAGATCGTTGAGAACGGCCTGCTGACCATGAGTGGGACCCGCGGGAACAGCGGCAACTTCGGGCGCCGGCGCTGGTGTAGCAGCAGGTGCCGGTGCAGCTTCAGCGACCGGGGCATCCGGGGTGGACTCAGCCACGGGAGCCGGGGCGGGGGTTGCTTCGACGGGAGGAGTGACGGGTGCCGGGGGAACCTCAGGGATCGTGCCGGGGGCCGGAGTCGGGGAGAGGGTCTCCACCAGCTTTCGACGGGTCAGTCCAGGATGAGCATCGATGAACTCGATGATCCGTTTGACGCCTGCCGAGACGGAAATGGTCTCCAGATCCAGGTAGCGGGGACGGGCCACACAAACCTGAACCACGGTTTTGTCGCGTTTGTAGAATTGGAGACCCGCCTGGGCAAAGGCTCCGCTCAGAGCCGTCATGGTCCGGATGGGGAATTTTCGTTCCCGTTCGAGGCTGACGCGCAGCAGACGCTGCATGGGTTCTGGAAGCCGGGGAGCACCTTCACCCCGACGGAGGGAATAGTGGTCCACTTCCTTGATCAAGCTGGCGGCATGCGTCTGGAAGAAATGATTCTCAACCTCATTGAGAGTCATGAACGTGGTTGGCTCGGGGACGTTGAGCGCCGTGTACTGCAGACGGGAGCTTTGGCTCTCGAGCCAGGCTTTGACACTGGCCTCGTCCTTGACGATTCGGACCTTGCTCTTGAAAACGTCGAACGGCAGCCGCGGTGCGCGCTGGGCATGCACTTCGCGGAGCTTTTCCTGATAGCCGTGATAATTGGGAGGGCCGAGGACGATGTCGTCGAACACACCCACGAGGGTCCAGGTGCCCTTGGGGGGATCGCATGGCTGACGGTCCGTCTGATAGAAGGTATCGAAATGAGCCTTCAAGGTATGACGGGCGGCCTCGGATTCACTGAGCCAGGCGCTGTCGTCGAGCGAACAGACCCACAGGCGCTGGATCGGTTTGCCGTCCTTGTCCTTCTGAATGCGGAAGGACACTTCGTACCGATCGGGCTTCTGCATCACCAGGGAGGCAACCTCGAGCAGGGGGTACGAACGACCACTGAGCTTGATCTGGCGGGCCAGCGAAACAACTCCGGCCGGGTCGGGACGCATTTCCAGTTCAAGGGGCACCAAAGGTTCCGGGGGGGCATCCCGCCGTGGGCCACGACGATCCGACTGTCCACCGCGCGAAGGATCCCAGGTCAGGCCACCTGATTCCCCGCCGGGAGCACCGGCGCCCGGGCCACCGGGTCCGCCCGGTCGCGGACCCCGGGGGGGGCCGCGGAAATCACTACGTCCGCCGGGTCCACCAGGACCACCGGGACGGAAGCCGCCCCCTGGACGCGGACCACCGCCGCCCTGACCGCCGGGACGTCCCCCGCCGCCGGGGCGACCGCCAAAACCACCTCCACCGCGGTTGCCAAAACGGCCCCCACGGTCATCGGAGCGTGATTCATCACGTCCTTCGTAGTTGGCATAGCGATTTGTGTCCGCGGGCTTCTGTGCCCACGACGGCAAAAACGCTTTCTCCAAGTCGATGCTCAATTCCAAC
>CAIPFS010000023.1 GCA_903864375.1 uncultured Verrucomicrobiota bacterium | reverse complement strand
TTCGACGAGCTCCCTGTCCCGTGACCCGGGTTGGTGATTTGTCGGCGCTGTCAAATCCAGGCCTTCGCTCCCGCCATTCCGTGCCCGCTTCCGTCCACCCATGATTCCCAAAGAACTGCTCAAAAAAATCCGATTGCTCGAGCTCAAGACCCGGCGACTGGTCGATGAAGCGGTGGCGGGTCAATATCACTCGGCGTTCCGGGGGCAGGGCATGGACTTTGACGAGGTTCGCGAATATCAGCCGGGTGACGATGTCCGTTCGATTGACTGGAACGTCACGGCCCGGATGAATCATCCGTTTGTCAAAAAATTCCGTGAAGAGCGGGAGCTGACGGTCCTGCTGGTCGTCGACTTGAGTGGTTCCGGTTTGTTTGGGTCGGGTGACCAATCCAAGCGGGAACTCGCGGCTGAGATTGCTTGTGTGCTGGCTTTTTCCGCGATCCGCAATCAGGACCGCGTGGGGTTGCTCCTGTTCACCGATCAGGTCGAGAAATTCATCCCCCCGCGGAAAGGGCGGCGTCATGTGCTGCGGGTGATTCGTGACATTCTGTATTACGAACCGCGAGGCACGGGAACCAGCCTTAGTGGAGCGCTGGAATTCGTCAGCCGGGTCATGGCCCATCGGGCCGTGGTCATTGTCCTCTCCGATTTTCTGGGTGAAACCCGTCCAACCCGGGCCGAGGTGGCCGGCCACCTGCGTCGTCGGGCGGTTCACAACGAGACCCTGGGGCGGATTTCGGTGTCGACCCTTCGACAGGTCAGTCGCCGCCACGATACCGTGGCGGTGGAGATGACCGATCCGTGTGAACTGGAACTGCCGGATGTGGGTCGACTGCTCCTTCAGGATGCCGAAACCGGGGAGTTGGTGGAGATCAACACCTCCGATTCGCGACGGAGGCAGGCATTTGCCGAGCGGCAGCAAAAGACCCGTCGCGAATTGGACCGCCTGTTTCGTCAGGCTGGTATCGATGCCATCCGGATTCGAACCGATCAGCCGTACCATCAATCGCTGGCTCAATTCTTTGAAACGCGCGAGAAGCGCCGTCGCCATGGATAGTCGTCCAAACGGGTCTTTCGTTCGGTGCGGATCCTGGCTCGCTGTGGGTCTCAGTGGTTTCGCTGGTCTTCTGACAGGGCCGGCGCTGGCGGTGCCCGCGGCTGGCGCGGCTTCCTCTGCGCTTCCGGCTCCATCCGCCGCCACCGCTCTGCGCGACATCCGCGGTCCGTTCGAAATCCGTTCGCTCAGTGACATCTTGCGGCTCGTGGCTTTGGTCCTCCTGCTGGTCGGCCTGATGGCCCTGGCATGGTGGCTGTGGCGACGCCGAAAACCCAAAACCGGTCCCCCCCACCTGGTGCCGCCGGAGGAAAGAGCCCGGGAGCGGTTGAGGGAAGCGCTCGCCTGGGTCGATCAGCCGGAACGGTTTTGTACGGTGGTGAGCGAAATCGTCCGGGTTTATCTCGAGGAACGATTCGGCCTGCGGGCACCCGAACGAACCACCGAGGAATTCCTGTCCGAGCTCGCCCGGAGCGCGGCTCTGGATGCGCGTCACAAGTCCCTGCTGGCTGAATTCCTCACCCAATGTGATCTGGCCAAGTTTGCCCAGGCGAATCCAGGTCGGCTGGAGCTGGAGTCGCTCCACGCCTCGGGGGTGCGCCTCGTTGATGAAACATCCCCGCGGTTGACGGAGCCGCCATTGCTTGCCCCGCCGCCACTGCCGCCGCCGGCACCTCGAACATGACCACCTTTGTTTTTGGTTCCCCCTGGTGGCTCCTGGGATGGGCTCTCATTCCACTGCTGGCCTGGCTCCGCAGTCGCACTGGGCGGGAAGGGGCCTTCCTCTATTCCAGTCTTTCGCTGGTCAAGGGTATCCTGGAATTGAACCGCAGCCGGGCGGGGGCGGTATTGCTGAATCTCCGCTACGCCGCCTTGTTCTTGTTCTTTTTTGCCATGGCCCGACCGCAATTGGCCGGGGGACAGGCTCCCTTGCGCGCCAGCGGAATCGATATCGTCGTGTCGCTCGACCTGAGCGGGAGCATGGAAGCCGAGGATTTCGAATTGGACGGGGTCCGGGTCAATCGCCTCGCCATCGCCAAGGACGTCCTCTCGACCTTCATTGACCAGCGTGCGTCCGACCGGATTGGTCTGGTGGCCTTTGCCACGGATGCGTATGTGGCCGCTCCTCCCACCCTCGACCATGACTATCTGACACGGGTCCTCCGACGCCTGGAAATTGGCGTGATCAACGGAAACGCCACCGCGATTGGATCTTCCATCAGTGCCGCCGCCAACCGACTTCGGAATCTGAAGTCCAAATCGAGAATCATCATTTTGATGACCGATGGTCAGAACAATGCGGGCAAACTCCCTCCGCTGACGGCAGCGGAGGCGGCCGCGGCGCTGGGCATCAAGGTGTATACGATTGGGATTGGTACCCACGGATTTGCCCCGCGACCTGTCATCGATCCTTTTGGCAACAAGCGATATGTCCAGGAGGCCGTGGATATCGACGAGGAAACCCTGAAAAAGATCGCCGATAAAACGGGCGGGAAATACTTCCGGGCGGACAAAACCGAAACCCTTCGACGGGTCTATCGTGAGATCGATTCGTTGGAGAAGGTCGAACAGGTGAGCCTCCGGCATGCCTACTATCAGGAACTGTTTCCCTGGTTCCTGGGACTCGCCGTTGGAATTCTGATTCTTGAAATCCTCCTGTCCCAAACCGTGTGGAGGAAGCTGCCATGAACTTTGCCGATTCCATTTTCCTCTGGCTGGCGGTGCTGTTCATTCCACTGACTGCGGGATTCCTGTGGTGGACCTGGCGATTGAAACAGGCGGCTGCCCGACGATTTGTTCGGGCGCGGTTGTTTGCCCAGCTCACGGTCGGTGTCTCGCATCCGAGACAGATCCTGAAGCGGGTGTTGATGGGGCTCGGCCTGGTGCTGGCGTTGTTCGCCATGGCGCGCCCGCGCTGGGGATATCATGAACAGGAAACCGTCAGTTCGGGACTCGATATTCTGGTCTGCATTGACGTTTCCCGCTCCATGCTGGCGGACGACACCAAACCCAACCGCCTGACCCGTGCGAAGCTGGCTGCCTACGATCTCATGGCGGTGGCCCGAACCGAACGCCTGGGGGTGGTCGCCTTTGCCGGGGATGCCTTTCTGCAATGTCCCCTCACTCTGGATGACGAGGCCTTCCGCCAGAGCGTCGAATCCCTCGACACCGATATCATTCCCAATCAGGGCACGGCCGTTGGATCGGCGCTTCGGGAGGCCATGCACGCCTTTGACAAGGAAAGTCAGGGGTCGCGTGCCATCGTCATCATCAGCGACGGGGAGGACCAGGAAACGGGTGCGTCTGAAGTCGCTGAACAGGCGGCCCGGGACGGAATCCGCATCTTTACGCTGGGGGTCGGAACCACGACCGGCACGATCCTCCGGACGCCGGATCCCTATGGCAATCCGGTCTTCGTCAAGGACGAGAATGGCGATGCGGTGAAGTCCAGGTTGGAGGAGGGCTTGTTGCGCAAGGTGGCTGACGTCGGAGGCGGCTTTTACCTTCCATTGCAGGGCCGGCCCACCCTCAAGGTCATGTATGATCGCGGGCTGGCACCGCTGCCCCGCAGCCGGCAAAAATCAGGTGCCCAGCGGGAGTGGATTGAACGATTTCAGTGGTCGTTGGGTCTGGCGATTTTACTGCTGGCCATCGAAGTGGTCCTCCCTGAACGTTCCTTTCGACGTTCCCAAGGTCCGGTGGAGGGTCCTGGCCGGGGACTGGCAGCCCGCGAACCGCAATTGACTCAAAAATGAACGCCATCCGCTCATCGTGCGCCCCCGCACTCCCGCGTTCGTCTGGGAAGACCATCCTGGGTTTGATCCTCCAGATGACGATCCTGTCGGGTATCGGGGGTGGCCTGGAGGCTTCCCCCGGGGAAGCCCTCCGGGCCTACCGGGGCGGGGATTTATCGGTGGCACGCAAGGAGTACGAACGGCTGGCCCGGGAGCATCCCGAGGATCCCCGCTTTCGGTTCAACGCGGGTGATGTGGCCTACCGGCAAAAGGACTGGACGAATGCCGTCTCCTGGTTTGAGTCGGTGCTGGCCAATCCCGATGTCGATCTACAACAGCAGGCCAACTACAATCTCGGCAATACCCGCTTCCAATTGGGTGAAAGTGCCCAAAATCCGCAGGAGCGGATGAAGGAATGGGAG
>CAIPFS010000022.1 GCA_903864375.1 uncultured Verrucomicrobiota bacterium | reverse complement strand
GCCTGTGCACCCCCGTCTGGCTGGCGATTCTGGTGGTCACCGCACCCCTGGGCGAATCCCCAGGCAAACTTCGATACACCCCCCAGATCTTTGGTCGTCGCTTGCTGATCAACATGCAACCCACCTGGACCTGCGGCATCGTCGGCATCGGCATCGCCTTCTACCGCGAACGGGAGCGGAAGCGCTGGTTGTCGATGATTGCGCAGCTCAAGGATGCTCAGGGGCAGTTGCGGCAATTGGGGTCCTACCGCCTGGAGCGCCGGTTGGGACAGGGAGGCATGGGGGAAGTCTGGCAGGCAACCCACCAGGTGCTGGCGCGCCCAGCCGCCATCAAACTCATGAGCCCCCGGTTCCTCGAGGACCATGCCCACGACGAGGGAGCAATGGAGCGGCATCTGCATCGCTTCCAGCAGGAGGCCAAACTCACCGCCCGCCTGACATCGCCCTACACAGTTCAAGTCTATGACTACGGTCGGACGGATGATGGCCGGCTGTATTATGTGATGGAACTGCTCCATGGAGTTGATTTCTCGCAACTCATTCGACGTCTCGGCCCACAGCCCCAGGAACGGGTTGCCGCCTGGATGATTCAAATCTGCGATTCGCTCGGCGAAGCGCATTCATTGGGACTCGTTCATCGGGATATCAAGCCCGCCAATCTTTTTCTGTGCCGGCAGGGGGTTCGACAGGAGGTGGTGAAGGTCCTGGACTTTGGGCTGGCCGGGGCCCGGCTCCGGAAGATGACCAAATCCGGGGACACCATCACGGGCTCCCCCCATTTCATGGCACCAGAGCAGATTCGGGACGAGCGGGAGGTCGATGGACGTTCCGATTTGTACGCGTTGGGCTGTGTCGCCTGGTACCTGTTGACCGGACATCCTGTTTTTTCTGAACTGGGCGATGACACGGTCCTGCTCTCTCATCTGGACGAGCCACCCCGGCGCATCGACGGCGTGATTCGCCAGACGCTGCACCCGCACTTTGCCGAATTGATCCATCGACTCCTAGCGAAGGACCCCAACGACCGCCCGTCGGCGGCGGGTGTGGTTGCCGACGAACTGCTCGAGTTGGGTTTCCCACCGCCGGTCAGCGGAGTCCTCGTTCCGGAATTGCTGGAATTGGAAAACGATTTCCTTTCGAGCCAGACCCTCGTGATGATCCATCCCCCGGAATCAGAGCCTGCGTCGGGCCGATGATGAGTTGCGGGAGATCCATGGCCGCGACGGGATACCCTGCCATTTTAAACTTGCCTAAGCCACCCCACAGGTAGTTTCTTAGGGGGATAAGACTCCATCAGGTTTCTCGATTCCATGAGTGACACGAACGGATCCGTCTCCATCGGTACGGTCAGCCTTGCTCAGGGAGGTCAACCAGACTCATCGAAAACTGGACAAGGCAGGGAGGAATTTGAGCAGCTATTCGCACTTTCATCCGACCTCCTTTCCATCGTCGATTTTCAAGGCCGATTCCTCCGCATCAATCCCGCATGGACCATGTCGCTCGGATGGAACGAGGAGGAGTTTCTGCGGCACTCCAGCCTGGAATTGGTCCATCCAGAGGACGTCGAACCGACGCTGGCTCAAGCCCGGCGATTGCAGGTGGGGCAGACCGTGTGCGGGTTTGAGAACCGCTACCGCGCGGCGAATGGTCGCTATCGGTGGTTGTCGTGGAGCAGTTATCCGAATCTTTCCTCGGGGACCATCTTTTCAGTGGCGCGCGACGTGACGGACCGTCACGAGCAAGAGACCGCGTTGATGCTGAGCGAAAAGCGCTTTTCCGATGCTTTTGAGCATGCCCCGGATGGCATGGCCATCATTTCACTCACGGGACGGTTCCTGAAGGTCAACAAGGCATTGTGTCAGTTGTTGGAGTACGACGAACAGGACCTCCTCGGCCTCAATTTCCAGGAATTGACCCACCCTGCGGATCTGCCGGGATGCATGGCCCACGTCATTCGCCAAATCGAAGGCGATCAGATCCCGTTCATCGCCGAAAAGCGCTATCGATCCAGGACAGGGAAGTACGCCATCACCCAGGTGAGTTGCAGCACGGTCCGGGATGCCCACGGCCAGCCGGTGCATTTTATCAGCCAGATTCAAGACATTACCCTTCAGAAATCGATCCTTGAGGAAATGCGATGCGCCAAGGAGGGTGCAGAGGCGGCCAACCGGGCCAAGAGCGACTTTCTGGCCATCATGAGCCATGAAATCCGGACTCCGATGAATGGTGTTCTGGGCTTTTCGAGCTTGTTGGCGGATTCAGTTCTGACGGATGAGCAACGGCGGTTTGTCCGCCATATTCAGCAGTCGGGTGAAACACTCCTGAATCTCATCAATGACATTCTCGAATTCTCCAAGATTGAGGCCGGAAAGGTTGAACTCGAGGAAACGAACTTCGACTTCCGATTGATTTCCGAGGAGGTGGTCTCCTTCCTGAACCCCGGTGCGACGGACAAGGGGCTGCGCCTCACCCTTCAATTTTCGCCCCAGGTGCCGCGCAGAATCTTTGGGGATGCCGGTCGTGTGCGGCAGATCCTCCTCAATTTGACCAGCAATGCGGTCAAATTCACCGACAAAGGCGGCGTGACGGTGGATATTTCACCGTCCGGATCGGGCGCCTGCAAAGTGTCAGTGATTGATTCCGGGATGGGAATTCCCCACGAGAAATTAGGACAGTTGTTCCGGGAATTCACCCAATTGGATTCTTCGACGACCCGCCGTTTTGGGGGAACCGGGCTGGGTCTTGCCATCTGCCGTCGCCTGACGAAGTTGCTGGGGGGTGAGATCGGCGTCGAAAGCACTCCCGATATCGGTTCGGTCTTCTGGTTCACCCTCCCCTTGCGAACGG
>CAIPFS010000021.1 GCA_903864375.1 uncultured Verrucomicrobiota bacterium | reverse complement strand
TCCTGCGAGAGGGGGGCATCCGCCAGGAAGACCTGGTAGTCGTGATCCAGCAATCGCCCCACCGGGGCTTGTCGGAGGTGCGACGTGGCACGAGTGCCCCAGGCTCCCCGCTGGCAGTCCAGCAACCGTGTCGGGCCGTTGGTTGAGGTTGAGCCAATTCGAATGAGCTCGTTCCCGATGCGAACCGTATTCAACGCCGATTTCCGGACAAACAACGCACCCTCTGCGACGGGGATTTCATGCGTGGCAGCGTCGATGTCCGATGCCAACTCACTCTGTCCGATCTCCGCCAGTCCGGGATTGGGCAACGGATCGACGTACGGATCGTTCGGTGTGACGAAATTGGACAAGGTATGGAATCCCACCTCAATGCCCGCCCGTCGAGCCTTGTCGACGCACTTCTGAAAGTCGATCAACCCGTTGGGAAACAACGATGGCTTGAACTGAAAGTGACCCCAGGTGGCAAAGGGCGAACTGTGGTAGAGGTACCGGAGGCCCGCACGCCGGGTCATCTGGATTGCCCGGTCAATGGTATCGACGCCAAAGTCAACGATGAGGTACGAGGCTGTGGCACCGCGAGAAACCTTGCCCCATTCGCCATCGATGAGCGGGTGAGGAAGCCCCTCCGCCGTCTCGATCCTGCCGATGGTGGACAGGGCATCCGGTTCCGGACAGACAAACAGGGCGATCCGGCTCCCAATCAATCCGCCATCCGGGTAGGGGAGCACACGGTAGTGTTCGTGCCCCCAATTGGATAGGTAGCGAACCTGGTCCCGACGGCGACAGTAGGCTTGCAGGACACTTCCGAATGGGGTGGGGCGGGCGGTGTCGGCTCGAAATCCCTGACCCTTTTTCAATTCAGCGGGCAGGTTGGGATAATATCCGGTGTCATCTGCACCGAATTCGCCGTCGATGTCGTTCTCGTTGTCGGGATATCCGCCGAGGGTTTTGGGGTTGAGCGCCTGGATACCGAACGCATCCCGGCGATCCCGGACGACTCCCACGATCTCCCCGATCGTTTCGCTGATGATCGTGGGATAGGGTCCCCAGAGCGCAATTTCCACCGGCTCCTGAGAATGGACGTCCACCAGGTCCAACACCAAATGGGAAGCCTTCTCCGTCACCGCGATGTCTGCCACGGCGGATACGAACTCCAGGCGGAGGTGGTTGCTGGTGGACTCCCAGTGTGCGCGTTGGGGCACCTGCCACTTGCCGTTGATGCGGAGCTGCAATACGGGTGCGGGCTGGCCGGACGCTACCAGGTTCCTTCCTGACCCGACCCTCGAAATTGCGGCGAAATGGCCCTCGGAATTGACCTCGTAGTTGCCCGAACCGGCATGCCAGGTGACCAGACTTTCGGCCCGGCATGCGGACAGAAAAAGGAGTGAACAGAGGAGCTGAACGGTTCTCCACCCTATTGCAGAACGTTCCGCGTGAAAAACGGCAGGGTATGGGTGTGTCATCAGGTACTTATTTTCGGTTCAAAGGGAGAGTCGCCTCGTAGTGGGCAACAAATGCCCTCACGGGGATGCGGCGAATGGCTTCTCCCAGGACGTCCAAGGCGACATCTTCCAGCTTCTTGAAGCGGACGCACGCCTTTCCCATGTCGAGCTTTCGTCCCGTCGCCAACCAGGCTTCGCGGAACCATTTCCCTTGTTCCTCCGAGCCGTACACGCACATCAGATAGATGGCCATGTGGTTCTTCTGGGAGGCGAGCGAAGCGAAGGGCAGTGGCTCTTTGGGGTCGCAATGGTAACCTGCCGGAAATAGACGATGCGGCACATAATAGCCAATCATTCCGTATTGCATGCCCTCTTCGTAGCCCGGGTCGAGATTCTCCAGGATGACCGCCCGAACGCGTTCGAGCGCTTCACGCCGTTCGGGGGGTAGTGATGCCAGGTATTCATTGGGGGTCTTGGCAGTGCTCTTCATGGTGGGAGCGGGTTGTTCAACGAATCATGGAAGATTGGATTTCGGGAAAGGAGCCGAAGGGAAATCCGGCGAGTCGGTGGCTGTGTCCACCGGACATCCTCCAATCCTCAGAGCGTCCCAACCGGCCCGACCCAGCCGGCGCAAGGTGGCCTGGTTGTCGGTCACGATGGAACCGGGGTCGGGCATGGAGGCCACAGCCCGGGTCACGCTGGATTCCCGGAGCAGATGTAGCGTCGGAAAGGGGGAGCGATTTGTAAAATGAGTGATGTCGTCCGCGGCGACCCCGGCAAATTGATACTGGGGATGGAAGCTGGCGATCTGAAATTTTCCGACATAGCCGTGCCACTCCAGCAGGTGGTCCGCGACTTCCAGAAATTCATTAAAGTCAGCAAACTGGGTCAGGACCCAGGGATGAATCAGGACAGTCGTTTCGAGGATATCGGGTGGCGTGGATTCCAGGCGGTGCAATTCATCGACCAGATCGGATTCCAGATCCGTTTCTGACCGGGCTTCACTCACGGCGAAGCGGACCAATCCCCTGCTATAGACGGGTCCGGCAAAGGGACAGAAGCCGAGGCCGATGACGGCTGTTTCCAGCCAGTGGCGGGTTTGTTGAATGGCCAGTTCCTTTGTCATGCCGTCAGGGATCACTTGGGCGGTTCCCATCGGTCCGGCCACCGATCCCGCCGGAGCAATTGACCGAAGGTCTGGTTGTACGGATGAACCCAGCGAACGGGTTGATTGGAACCGGTCACGAGCGGGCGGTCTTCGTTGGCCCACGCGAAAATAGAACCCTCCAGGTTTAATACGTTGGTTTGTCCGGCGGCACGCAGGCGAATGGCCAGATCCGAGGATCGATAACCGACAGAACAATAGACGACCAGAGGACGGTCACCCTTGAGGAATGGTGTGAGCTGACTTCCTCTGGCGGATGGGTCCACCCGGACGGCGCCGGCCAGGTGGCTGACGTTGAATTCGGCGGCAGTTCGGACATCCAGGAGAAGGGGAGGTTCCCGGTGGGGATCGGCCAGCCAGACGGCCAGTTCCGAGGGTTGAAGCTGAGGGATCTGGGGGAAGCGCGACCTCACCACCGCCTTCATTTCCTCCAACCCGTTGGTCGAGGTCCCGCCCGCGAGGGCCTGCAGCACGCCCAGAACGGAGCCACCCAGCGACAGCCAGCGCTGGGTGCTTTGAACAAGGGAGGTTCGTCTCATGGAGAGCGGGGCGTTTGGAGCTCGGCCTTGCGGGTCCGGGCGACGATGTCATTCGGGTTTAGTTGCAGGGCCCGCTCGAAGTATTGAATGGCTTCCTGGTTGCGATGGGCACCGGCGGCCGCCAGCCCCAGACCGACATAGCTGCGTTGGTGGCGGGCGTCGAGACTCAATGCCTCGGAAAAAGCGCGGGCAGCCGCCACCCAAAGCTCCCGACGGAGGTAGGAGAGGCCGATATGATAATGAGCCTCCACCAGCCCGGGGTTGAGGTCGGCGGCCTCAGCCAGATGTTCGAACGATTCCTCGTCGCGGTTCAACACCGCCAGGGCCTTTCCCAATTCCAGATGTCCGGCGGCGTCTTTCGGGGTCTCCCGTAGTCGTTCCGTAAAAGCCAGAACGGTTTCCGAGGCGTGAAGCCGGCGGACGGTCTCGAGAATCCGATCCCTCGCTTCGCCATCCACGGGGCTGAATTGAAGCCAGAGTTCCGCCATTTCATCGGTCGAATTGGGACCATGGCGAACGTGTTGGTCCGACGGATTGTCGAAGGTGATTCGGGATTCGATCCGGGTGCCCGCTGGAAGGAGCACCGGGTCGCGATAGCGATACTCGTCCTGCCAGTTGAAGCGCCAGTGGCGGATGAGCAGGAGGGACTCGGGTTCTTCCCCGGGACGGATCACTGTCAATTCCACTTCACGAGCCAGCAGGTGGGCATGCGGCATGACGCTGAGCAGGCGGGCGGCCGCGGGCAGTTGGACGGAGCGGGTCACGACCTGGTTGCTCGAGTGGGCTGGAATTTCCAGCCACTGCGCCAGCAGACCGAGGCGCACGGGGAGTTCAGGAGGCGAACCGTGTGAGAGGTAAAGGCCGATTCGCGGGGCGATGATTTCCCGGGGTGCCGTTCGTTGGACATGCAGTTGAACCACAAAGTCGCCGCTGTCCGGAAGCGGCCACCGTTGCCCAGCGGGAAGCAACATCGGTTGTCGGCCGGGGACCCATCCTGCAAGTTGCCCCTCAGGAAGTTGTCCGGGTGGCATGGTTCCGCCAAATCCACATGCCGGATCGGCATCGTCGAGTCGGCGGGCGTTCCCCGATGTATCGAGGAGGAACCGGGCGTGATGTATCCCGGGCGAATCCGGGAGAAACTCGAGGCCCCGCACCAGCCGTTGGCTTCCAGGCGGCAGCGGCAGAACAAAATTGCGATAGAGATCGTTGCCGCTGCCTTCCACAATAAAATTGGTGGGAAATGGAAGGATGAGGTCGGGCGTGCCCAACTGCCAGCCAGTGGGAAAGCTGGGAGCCGGTGGAAGCGAGTCCAATGGTCCGGACGGAGCACCCTGCGTGAGCCAATCGAGCAGGAGTTGACGTTGAATCCGGTCCAATCGTCGGGGTTGTTGAAAATCACCATGTCCTGCCTCGGGAGGCCACGGGGGCATTTCTTCGGATACAATCGCCAACCGCATCGCGCGGAGATGGGGTTGCAGGTCGGCGTAGGTGAGGACCGAAAACGGGCCTGCTCCGCCGGGATGATGGCAGGGTCCACATTCCTTCCAGAGGAGGGGAGCCACCTCCCGGGCAAACGTCGGGGGCAAAACTTCTGCGGCGGCGGCGTCCCCGCAGAGCAAGGCGACAAGCCATGCCCCGATCACCCGACCGGGCTGCTTTCCGCCCATGCGGAAAACAGCCCGGAAAAGGGCAGGCAGGACTCGATGCGAAGAGTGTTGCACGACGGCGAACCGTTGGGATCATGCCCCCCGGAAGAGTTCCCGGCAAGGGCCGGGCAAAAGCCGTACCACCCAGGTGCTCGCTCCTCAAGAATCACTCGACAAAAACCGGATGGAATGGAACTAAACGAAGTCCTTGAGCAATCGCGTCGAAGCACTGCGGGTCCTCGGGCTCCCTCCGGATGCCTCTCCGGAAGAGATCCGGCGGGTCTATCGACTTCGCGTCAAGGCCTGTCATCCCGATCAATTTGGTCGGGACCCGGTTCAACAAAAGCAGGGTGAAGAAGAGTTGAAGCGGCTCAATCTCGCCTTCGAGACCCTCCTCAATCCGGAACCGCGAACGACGGAAATTCCAGGCCCATGCAAGACGGAGTTGCCCCCAAGCAGATTCGTCCCCCGGCGGCGTCCGACAGTCCGGAGATTGCGTCGCCCGGTTCATGCCGCTCACGGACTGTTGGGGGAAGGCCGACTGGCTGGCTGGTTTCTCCCGCTACTGCTGCTGTTTCTGGCGGTGTGGTTGTTCAGCGCCCTGCGGCCGCCGCGATGAATTCCGATCGTATGACAGGCGAAAATCTTGCCCCAACGGGACTCCTTCCTTTCAAAGGACATTTTTTCTCTGGACGGGTAATCCTAAAACAGGTAACCCATCGCCTGTGCTGGTTCGACTGACCAGATGGTTGCTTCTCGGAACGCTGATGATTTCCATCGGCTTTCATTGGGCCATTCTGCAGTCGGTTGCCTGGGCGGGCATGCTGATAAAGTACTCCAGGTCTTCGAGTTCCATTGGTGTTGCGGTGACCATGACCTTCGACGGTCGTCATCCCTGTCGGCTCTGCCAGGTGGCCCGCATCGCTCAAAAGTCTGACGCGCCAGAGAATGCCGTTCCCAAGGTTCCGAAGCTGGACCTTTTCGTTGACACATGTTCCTCCGCATTGATTTCGCGGACTTTGCGTTCTCTTCCCGTAATGGCTTCCGATGTGGTTCTGGCCAGTCGGCAATCCCCCCCTCCGACTCCACCCCCACGGTGGAGTTAACTTCCTACCGCTCCTCGCGGGGTCTTATTCGGCACCTGTATTATTACGGCTCTCCGTGATTTGTGCGGGAGGAATGAGGCAGGTCGTTCCGGTTTCCAGCCAAGGCTGTTAGCTTCGGCCAATATTCATCCACGTTTGGAATTCTTCCACCGGAGGATCTCTTCAGTTTGACTTCAAAAGGCGGCGAGTACGCCTCCTTCTTCCAGAATTCGCTTTCAATATTTCGATTGGGGACATCCCGGAATACGGGACGGAACCGATCCCACAACAATCCTATTCATCCATCAAAATCAACGACTTCATGAAACAAAAAATAAAATCGCTTCAATCATTCGCGCTTCTGGCCACGATTCTCGCATCAAACGCCCAGGCTCACGTCGGTTACAGCGGCCGGGACTTCGGCTCGTTCTCCGGGCTGACCTACAGTTCCGTCACCATCGGGAATCAAGCCATCACCAGCAACTATGGCTGGGCTGACGCAGCAGACGGAATTCTGGGCGATTCCCACAAGGGAAGGGCCTTCCGATTCCATCTGGACAACGACGCTTCGGTGACCATCAGCTTTGCGGCCAATCCATCCGCCACCGCCACGTCGGTCGGTGGATTGATTCCGGGCTTTTCAATCTACCAGGGTCTGGCAGCAGTGGCACCCTTTGCGGCATCGCAAACAAGTCTGCCCTCCAGCGCCGATCACGATTTTAGTGATTCCTCCGTGGCCTGGCGTACGGCTTGGGCACAATTCAATCTCGGCGTGGGCTATGACGCGTCGGCCACGGCTGGTAGTTGGAACGCCCTCGGAAACTGGAAAATTGGTGGAGACGGCGATTTACCGGGAGACTACTCCCAATTGAGCTCGTTCACCTTCAAGGGATTTGGAGTCGACCCTGGCAAAACTGGCGTGGCAACTACCACTGCCTACCTTTCGGCGGGCGACTACACTCTGTTTGTTGGCGGAAATGATATCGCCAACAAGACATCCCCGGATGCGGGCTTGGCGTATGGGGTCAAGGGGACGGTGACAGTAAACGCTGTTCCTGAACCTGAGACCTGGGCACTAGCTGCAGCGGGAACGACGCTCCTCCTTCTGCGCCAGCGGGGCAAGTGCTAACCTATTTCACGTTGGTGGGTGTCATTTCCCTTATGTGGCACCCACCCAATCCATTATTTCCATGCGCCAACAATTATTTTCATCAAGTGCCGCCACCCTTCTGTTTATCTTTGGAATGGGTATTCCATTCGCGCAAGCCCGGCATGTCCACGTAACGGCCGGGGCGACCGCTCCATCGGTGGGGTCCAAGTTGTTTTTTGTCAATGGTGGTAGCTTCAATGCTGAATCCGGCTACTTGACGCACCTCCAGCCGGTTCATTCGGCTCTCTACGGAGATATCTACTACGGGGGGGCTGACATTACTTTCGCCAGTGCGGCTCTCACACTCGACAACGGGGGGCCGGAACCATTTGCCGCCTTGCCTGGCGCGCATCTGGTCATGGTCTTTGATTCCGTTGTCGGTCCGAATGGCGGCGAAATCGCTTTTTGGGACTCTTTTGATGGCTTTTTTGATGCGACTGAAATCACCTTTACCGTTCCTGTCGACTCGAGGGAGGGGACCAACCAATTCTCATTGAGCCAAAATGATGGCTCGGAAGGCTCTGACCCCTACGGACATATCCATGGGCGGAAGTTTAGCGTGAACCTACCGGGCCTTTACACGGTCGGCTTTCGACTCATCGATTCCTCCCATAATGGACCGGGCGGTGGAGCGCTGCATTCCCGTTCAGATTTGGCATGGTTCAACTTTCAGGCTGGGACAACCATTGCCCAGATCACCCGGCTCGAAGAGAAAGTGGTGCTCACATTCGGGACAGAAGCTGGTAAATCCTACTACATTGAAACGTCAGAAACAGCTGGGATTCATGGTTCATGGCTGAGCATCGATGGACCCATCGAAGGGAACGACCGGCTCCAATCGATTGAACTTCCGCTTCCGGGCAACCCGGCTACCTTTTTCCGGTTGCGGGTTGAATGAATTGCGACGCGACGCTGATGAAAGCTCATCAGGGCGGCAGATTAAGTAGATGAAGCCGATAGAAGCGGACTCCCGGAGGTGGATTGGTATCAACCAGCGACTGGAGGGAACTGGTTCCCCGCAATCCTTTAGTCACGGGAGTCCACGGTCCAGCACCGGGCGAATCGGAGGCTTCGAGGACGTTCGTAACTCCCGGTGCGCTTCGAAAGAAAACTTGGACCCCGCTGGTCGTGCGCCGCAATGACTCGATGGTGGGTCCCGCCTGGAACAAAACAGGAAGGATTGACGAAGGCGAATGAAGTGGCCCACCACCGGGACCATTCGAGGAGACGTCGACCAACCGAAATCCAACCGTGTACAATCCGGGACGATCCACCGTGAATTCTCGGCCATGGATGTGGCCAT
>CAIPFS010000020.1 GCA_903864375.1 uncultured Verrucomicrobiota bacterium | reverse complement strand
GATTTCCTCAATTTCAATGATACCTGGTCGCAAACCCTCAACCAAAGGTACGATCAGGATGGTTCAGTCTACGTCATCGACTGGTATGACAAAAACCAGTGCCATCACGGACGCGAGGATGGCCATGACCGGAGCAATGGACGGATCTATCAGATCGTCTACAACAACCAGCCGCGCACATCGGTCGACCTGAACCGCCTCTCGGACGGAGATTTGGTTCGCCTGGTCCCGTCCCGGAATGAATGGATGAGCTCGCATGCCCGACGCGTTCTTCAGGAACGTCTGGTCCGCGCGGCGGGCATTGATGTCGGCGACACCCGGCCCGCCGTGGATGGAGAATTGAACCGCCTATCCGCTGCGTCCAGCAAGAGCGCCATCCGGGGCGAATTGAAGACGCTTCTGGCCCGGGACACGAGCAGCACCGGGCGACTTCGCGCGCTCTGGGCAATGCACACCGTGGCCCCGCTGACGTGGGAGGAAGCCCGCCCGCTGATCGAGGACCCGGATGAATGGATTCGCAGTTGGAGCCTCCAGTTGGTGGCCGAGAATTCCACCCGCTGGTTTGCACCAGGATCTCCCGCAGCCGCAGAGGTCACAGCGGTTTTGACTCAGCGAGCCAAGGAAGACCCGTCACCGGTGGTTCGACGTTTTGTCGCCAGCGCCCTCCAACGATTCCCGGTCGAATCGCGTTGGTCGGTGCTGACCGAATTGCTCCGTCATTCGGAGGACGCCGGAGATCACTACCTGCCGTTGATGTACTGGTACGCCGCAGAAGGCCCGGTGGCCACCGACCCTGGACACGGTCTCGATCTCCTGCGCAGCTCCCGGATTCCCAAGGTCCGGGAATGGATTGCCCGCCGCATTGCCGCACTGAGCCTCGCCTCCAACTAACGTTGTCTATCGTTCCATGAAACGCTGTTCATTGGTTTCCGTCGGTGGATTTTGCCGCGCCTGGCTCGTCGGCCTCCTTTGGTGTGGTATTCCTCTGGTTCCATCGTTGTTCGGCGCCGAGGCGCCTGCACCCCTGAGCCAACTCACAGAATTGATTGCCCTTTCGCCGGACACCGGTGTTCGTCTGGATATCCTTCGGGGCATCAGTGCCGCCCTCCAAGGCCAACGGAGTGTCCCCATGCCGTCCGGCTGGTCGGCCGTGGAGGAAACGTTGTCGACCTCGGACAACACCGAAGTCCGTTCCCTGGCACAGTCGCTGGGTCTGACGTTCGGAAGCCAAAAGGCCATGGCTGCACTGCGATCCACCGCCGCCGACTCCAAGGCACCGGTGGAATTGCGCCAGGCCGCCATCGAATCGTTGCTGCGGGTGCACGACGCGACCCTGGCTCCCCTGCTTCAATCCCAACTCAGCGACCCCGGTGTCCGAGCCGTGGCTCTGCGGGGATTGGGCGGCTACGACGACCCACAAACGCCGACCGCAGTACTGGCTGTCTATGAAGGCCTGAACGGAAATGAACGCCGCGACGCCCTCAACACCCTCTCCTCCCGGGTGGCGTATGCCCGCCCCCTGCTGGCGTCCATCGCCGCTGGGAAGGTTCCCAAATCGGACCTGACCGCAGACCTCGTCCGCCAGCTGCGCAATCTCAAGGATGAGCCACTCCGGACCCAATTGACCGAGGTTTGGGGAGTCATCCACGAAACCAGCCCCGATATGCAGGCCGAGGTGGAGAAATACAAAAGCATCTACTGGGCAGGTGGGTCCCAGCCAGGCGACGCACCGCGTGGACGTGCGGTGTTCAACCGCATCTGTGCGCAATGCCATCACCTGTTCGATAGCGGTGGCAACGTGGGTCCCAACATCACCGGCGCCAACCGGGGCGATCTGGATTACCTGCTTCAGAACATCCTGTATCCCAACGCCGTCATTCCCAATGAGTACCGGGCCGCAACCTTGGAAACCAAGGATGGGCGGGTCGTCACAGGTATCATCAAATCCCAGAGCGCCTCCGGCTACCTGGTCCAGACGGTGAACGAACAGGTCACCCTGCCCCGGAACGAGGTCACCAAGGTGGAGCAGTCCGAAATTTCGATGATGCCCGAGGGATTGATTGCCAGCCTTCAGCCGCAGGAAATCCGGGACCTTCTGTATTATCTCGGACGTCCCGGTCAGGTTCCGCTCCCCGCAGCCCCCTAGGACGGGTCGTTTCCGGTCGATTTCCCGCGCTCCGGAGACCGATGAGGATTAGACAGGGCATATAAGCCGAAATGGCGGTTGAATTTGCTTTCCACCGGGGCTCCGATTCGCCCTCCTTGGGGCTGCACGGACTGACCCACCGCCATGAACCCGACATCCCTGTCTGCCAATGCGGAAATTCGC
The DNA here is from genome assembly GCA_903864375.1 of uncultured Verrucomicrobiota bacterium. Lineage (GTDB taxonomy): Bacteria > Verrucomicrobiota > Verrucomicrobiia > Limisphaerales > UBA9464 > CAILNN01. The sequence goes on along the minus strand of CAIPFS010000020.1, from coordinate 20,138 downwards.
TACCTGAACCTCAAGCTCGCTGAGTTGGGGCAACCTGTATTCCATGCCCGGGTCAATCCGGAGGTGGCGGTGACGGTCGCCTCCTTCATTGCCCGCAGCCGCGAGAAGGATCGCCTGCTGAGCGGCCATCTCTGCCCCGTCGACTCCCGTATCCAGACCTTCCTCTACGATTATCTGGGTGAGGTCATGGTTGCGCCCCGGCTTCCGCCTCAAACACTCCTGCTGGATCTTCCCGGAATTGCCCGCGTGGCATCGCTTCCCCCAGACCGGGATGAATTCGTGAGCGACATCATCCGCAGCTACCGGGTCGCCAATGGCATTCTCCACAATCCCAAGTCGGACCGGCGGACAACCGAGGGTATTTTCCATGTCACCGAAGGGGGGCTTCCCATTCCGGATGATAAGAAAGCGGTTCCGCGGGAGGTCTTTGGACGCCTGCTCCAGCGGGCGCTCAATCCCCCCGACTCACTGATGGAGCTGCCGTTCACGACATCACAGGCGGATCGGGCTCAATGCTGGGTATCCCTCTACCTTCGCCCGGTCATCTGCCCAGAAGTGCCCGGATTCATCGCCGAGCAACGGATGGAAACCCGCTTTTTTGCGCCCGGCAACCTGGTCAGCAACCTCGATTTCGTCGAGACCATCTTCGGCAACGCCGGGGACCCGAATCTGCCGGAAAACGATGCGGCGCTCGACCCGGAACACTGGTCCGGCCACACCGGCTGCGTGATCCTGGCGCCGCACCTGGTCAAGACCATCACCAAAAAGGAACTGGGCCTTCCGTCCTGGGAGTCGGCCACCGAACGGCAGCGCCGTGACGGGATGTGCTGGAAGGATGCCGGTGAATTCTACAATGAAGGACAGGCCTTCAAGATCACCGCTCGTGACGCGACCGGAGTGGTGGTGACGATCCTTGGCGATAACTATTTCGGATACTGCAAGAAAGAGGTCAAAACCCAGATTTCGTTTGCGACCAACCTTTTTGGCCTGGCGGAGGAGGAACATGCCGGCGGCGCCCTGGTCTTCCCATGCTACGATTTGGCCGGGGAATACGATGCTAATCTGCACCGGCACGAGTTCCCGCAAACCTTTGCGGAGACGCTCCGGCTGTACGGGGGCACCCTGGACCTCAAGCCGGAAGGCTATGCGGTCGACAAGGCGCATCCCTCCATCGTCTATGTTCCGGAAACGAGCCGCTTTGATCTGCAGCAGCAATCCGTGACCTGGCCGTCGGCCGATGGCCCCCAGGCGATCCGTCTGCGGGTCGATCATTTCTACTTTCTGCCCAGCGGATTTCGAGTCCACCTGGAGGAACCGGTGGGGAACCGGGCCTGGCGTCTCATCGGAACCCGCCCCGAAGGAGTCCTCTGCCACAAACCGTGCACCGTCAGCGGCGGGGGCAAGAGTGAAATCTCCAAGCCCATCACCGACGCCATCATTCACGGACCGGTTTTCGTCGCGGACTTCCGGAAGGATTTTGAGGCGGTGGGCGGATTGATTCGCCACAATTACGCCGACCGTTTCCAGAATCCCGCGCAACGGGGTCGGGACCATCGGTCCATTCTTTCACCTCAACGTTCGCTGGGAAGCGTGATCAAGTTGCTGACGCCCAGCGGCGATTATCATGCAGAGTATAATGATTGGCTGACGACCATTCCCCAGCACATCAAGGAACTGGTGTTCGTGGTGAAGCGCTTTTGGAAACCGGAATGGGGTGATCAATGGGAATCCCAGTTTGCCGTCGATGTCGTCAACGGACAGCCCTCGAATGAGCTGCGGATTGGTCGGAAGCGGCTGGCCACCCAGTTCCTCCGGGTCGGTTATGATCGGGATGACCAGTGGCGGGTCTTCGGCCTCCGGAAGGATTTTCATCCCGCCGTCAAAGTGCAGATGGAGGATGACATCACCGCCAGCGTCACCGTGCCCCGGGGACAGCTCTCAGGACTGTCGGAATCCTCCACCCAGCACTCGCTCAAATTCGTTGCCAATACCGAAAACCGGCTCTTCCAGCGCCCGGACGACGCCTTCGTTCGAGGATACGACCATTCCGCCGAGGAGGAATTTTCAGAAAAAGATAATTTCTTTTCCATCTACGAACCGTTGGACCGCCAGGCGGTGGCCGACGTGATCGAGGATGCCATCGGGTTCCGTCAGTTCACTGAGCCCATGCAGCACCTGCTGGAGACCGCCGCGGCAGATCCCTCGACCTCCTTCGTGGTCTGCACCGCCTATCCGCGCATTGTCGATGGGAAGCCGACCAAGAATCCCAGATACCTCCAGGCCCGCCCCGATTTGAAGGACGCCAGGCTCCGGCACATGGCGGAACAAGGTGCACGGATGGCCCGTCGGCTGACTGCCGACCGCCCGGTGCACACGCCGGTGACCGCAGTTCTGGCGGGTCGCCGAAACAATGCCGCCGAGGGAAAGATCCGGTCTCTGGCCTGCTACGGACCGATTCACTACATGGAACTGCCCGAACTGTTCATGGAGTTCATCGCCTCCATGACCGGTAAATCCCCCAGCACGACCGGTGCTGGAAGTGAGGGGGCTTTGACCAAGGCACCGTTCAACGCCCTGCCGCCCGTCTACGACCTGAACGCCGCCCTGGTCGGCTATATCGTCAGCGGCTACGATTGCTTTCTCACCAGTGCCGGCTGCCTGGGCCCAAAAACCCGTGTCGATCATGATATTTCACTCCTGGTTCCGGAACTCTGGTGCCGACTGGGGAATGAGGAGCGCGACCCCCGCTGGTTGATTTCCCAGGGAATGCTCGAGCGATTGGATGACCGCGAAATCGCCGGTCGCAAAGTGGCCTCGAGCCGGCTGGGCTACCGGGTCACACGCAAGTTCGTCAATGCCTTCTTTGGTCGGATCTTCAATCATCCCCACGCCGTCCTGACCGATGAAATGCTCCAACCCGAGCTGCAGGACCCGGCCGAGTTTGCGGATGCGGTGGATAACATTGTCGCCACGCACATCCGTGTGGCGGAGTCCTATTTTGCCGATGGTTCCATTGCGTGGGCGTGCCCCCCATTGCAGGCACTCCTCCACCTGATGCGCGACGGGCACTTTGAAGGAAAGGGCCTGGGTGATCCGGAATTTCGTGAACTCTTCACCCGCGAGTCGCTGCTCACGAGTGATTGGTACGAGGAACGATTGCGGGCCAAACAAGCGCTGGACGTGCAACGCTGGATTCGCTTCACCAACTACCTGGAAAAAATGGTCGGACGAGCCAGCTATTCCCACGAAATCCAGCGACTCAACCTCCGCGCGCGACTCAGTGCCGCCCGGGTTCATCTGGAGACGGTTCGTCAGCGGGATTATCTGGAACAACTTCGGGGAACCACTGGAGCGGAACCCGTGCTCGTGAAGCGCTAAGCTCAGGATTGGTAGAGTTCAATCGGAAGATTGTCCGGGTCGCGCAGGAAGGTAAAGGGTTTGCCGGTGGTTTCATCCACCCGAATCGGTTCCACCGCGATCCCGGCCAACTCCAGCTCCCCGACGGCCGCCTCGACATCCTCCACCTCAAAGGCAAGGTGGCGAAGTCCACACGCCTCGGGTTGGGTGACGCGGGAGGGTGGATTTGGAAAGGAAAACAGCTCGATCACATAGGTATCGCCCATCGCCAGGTCCAATTTGTAGGACGATCGGGCCTGTCGAAAGGTTTCGCTGATAACGCGCAGCCCCAGCACCTCGACGTAAAAGTGTTTCGAGACCGCATAATCCGAGCAGATGATGGCAACGTGATGAACGCGGTTCAGGCGCATGGGAACTCAAAAGGGTCGATACAAGTGGCCCGACTCCCTACGCTGGGAGACGAACAGCTGCCACCCATCGAACGAACCTTTCTCCCGCCTTGCAACCATTTCCCATCTTCTCCCGACGGCTCATCGCGCTGGCGATGCTGGTCGCCGGTTTGAATCCAGCCCGGGGAGCTGTTCAGGGATTCATTCGCGCCGAAGCCATCTTTGCCGCGGAACCGTGGCACAATCACGCGTCATGCCTGGTGGAGACCCGGCATGGGGACCTTCTGGCCTGCTGGTTTCACGGATCCGGCGAGCGAAAATCAGATGATGTCCGCATTGAAGGTGCACGACTCCTGCAGGGCTCGACGCAATGGACCCGGCGGTTTGTGCTGGCCGACACCCCGGACTATCCCGATTGCAATCCATGTCTCCTGGTCGACGAGCACAACGCGCTGTGGCTGTTCCATACCACCATCCTCGCTCACACCTGGGAAAGTGCCTTGTTGAAGTATCGTCGCGCCGACCATTGGGAGGGACGGGACGCCCCGGTGTGGACGCGTGAAGGGATGGTCCACCTCTCCCCCGGAGCCCCCTTTATCGAAGCGATTTCAAATGCAGTGCCGCTCATCGAGGCCGGGATGACAAACCCGGCATGGAGTGAAAAGACCCGAAGCGAGGTGACCGACTACCTCTCGGCAATGAAGGTTCACGCCACCAACGAACTCTACCGGCGGCTGGGCTGGATGCCACGGGCCCATCCGATGCAACTGGATCACCGCATTTTACTTCCGCTGTATCATGACGGATTTTCCGTCTCCATCATCGGGATTTCCGATGACGGAGGGGTCACCTGGCATTGCAGTCAGCCGTTAATCGGGGGTGGTAATATCCAACCCAGTCTGACCCGTCGCCGGGATGGGACCCTGGTGGCCTGGATGCGCGACAACGGACCACCACCCCGTCGGGTCATGAGCTCGGAGTCGCGGGATCAGGGTGAGACCTGGTCGCCCGTCATTGATACCCACCTGCCCAATCCGGGCTCCGGCGTCGAGGCCCTGGTTCTCCGCAATGGCAATTGGCTTTTTATCGGTAATGATTCTGAGACCGGACGCCACACTCTTTCAGTTTGGAAAAGTCAGGACGAGGGAAGGACGTGGCCCCAGCGCACTTCCCTGGAAACTGACGCGTCAGAGAAAGCTTCCTTCAGCTATCCCAGCCTCATCCAAGCCCGGGATGGCAGCCTTCATGCCACCTATAGCGTCGCCGGGGGAGACGGCACTTCGGTCATCCGGCATGTCCACTTCAACGAAGAATGGATTCAGGCACACCAAGTGCCTGCACCCTCCCTTCTCCCCGACCCGCCACCCGGAACGGGCGGCCATCAGAATTGACCCAGGGAGATTGACCGAGGGGAAATAGCCCGTGGGATGAACACCCGGGAGACCAGTCGCCCGGTAAGCCAGCGCTATGAGAGGCTAGCGCGACCGTGGTTTCCAGGCACCCGACCGGGGACCACCGCCTCCGGAACCACGCGGCCCGCCGCGTCCTCCTCCGCGGGGAGGCGCATCCCCACCGTCGCCATAAGAGGTCCTGGCGGGTCGGCCGGTGACGGCAGCAATGAACTGAGGGGGGGCGGCTGAATAATCAAACCCGTCGGCCCGTTTCCGAACAATGCCGCGTCCGATAAACCGTTCGAGGGAACGCAGAGCCCCTTGATCATCGGGAGTAACGAAGCTGATGGCATCGCCGATGGCCTGTGCCCGACCGGTTCGACCGATTCGATGCACATAGTCTTCCGAATGGAGGGGAAAATCGTAGTTCACCACATGGGAGATTCCATCCACGTCAATACCCCGGGCAGCGATATCGGTGGCGACCAGCACCCGCACTTCCCCCGACTTGAAATCCTTCAGCGCCTTCAATCGCTGACTCTGAGAGCGATTCGAGTGCAGTGTTGCCGTCGGGATTTTGTGGCTTTGCAGCTTGCGAGAGATCCGGTCCGCACCGTGCTTGGTCCGGGTGAAGACAAGCACCGTGTTCAGACCCGGATCCCGGAGGATGTGAACCAGCAGGGACGGCTTGAGATGCTGCGGAATTTCGTACACCAGCTGGGTGACGGTTTCGGCAGGATTTGCCCGGCGTCCGATTTCGACGCTCTTGGGATTCCGGAGGAACTCCCGCGACAGCACCTCAATCTCCCGGGAGAGAGTCGCTGAAAAGAGCAGGGTCTGCCGTTTGACCGGCAGTGAACGAATGATGCGTCGGATGGACGGAAGAAATCCCATGTCCAACATGCGATCCGCTTCATCCAGCACGAGAAAGTTGAGGCCGGCAAAATCAGCCAGACGGCCACCCATCAAATCCAGAAGGCGACCGGGAGTGGCGACAATCAGGTCGACTCCGAGACGAAGCGCCTCAATTTGAGGGCGCTCGCTGACGCCTCCGTAGATCGTGGTCATTCGCAAGGGCAAATGGCTGGCATACGCCCGGACGTTTTCTTCGATCTGGACCACCAATTCCCGGGTCGGGGCCAGGATGAGTGCCCGAATGGCCCGGACCTTACCCGTGCCAAGCCCCTCGGTTTTGGACAATTGGGCAAGGATGGGCAGGGTAAACGCGGCCGTCTTGCCGGTGCCCGTCTGGGCAATTCCGATAAGATCATGACCCGCAATGATTTGCGGGATGGCGGCGGCTTGGATGGGGGTCGGCTCGGTGTACCCGGCATCTTGGATGGCCTGAAGGATTTGAGGTCCCAGGCCGAGTTCGCTGAACGGCATATAAACCGTCACTTTAAGACAGATCGACTGACAATAGCACGACTTTTGTCAAGAATGTTGATCGGCGGAACCGCATGGAGCGTGGGCATCCGTGACATCCGCCGGTGATTGAAAGCCGATGCTGGCCATTCGAGCCCCGATCGGGCAGCGTCCGCTCATGCCAATTCGTGCTGCCATCACGGTTTGCCTCGTCCCTGAAGCCCGCCATGGCCCCTTCGTGTTCCATGAAGGCTTGGAATCGGCGTTCGCAAAGGCTTCTGCCCACGGATTCCATGGCGTGGAGATATTCCCCACCCACGCCGACGATTTGGACGGCCTCCAATTGCGCGACCTTCTCCGCCAATACCGGCTGGAATTGGCAGCGGTCGGAACCGGTGCAGGCTGGCTCCGCAGGCAATTGACGCTGACTTCACCCGACCCGCATGTCCGGATGCAGGCCCGGGATTTCATTGGGGCCGTGATCGATTTTGCCGGTGGTTTCGGAGCACCTGCCATCATTGGTTCCATGCAGGGACGGGTGGGAGAGGGCGTTTCCCGGGAGCAGGCCCACGCGTGGTTTCGCGAGGAGTTGGACCAACTGGGTCCGCGTGCGCACGCCCTCGGTGTTCCCCTGCTCTACGAACCGCTCAACCGGTATGAAACCAACCTCTTCAACACAGTCGGGGACGTCCTACCGTTCCTCCAGACGCTGAGAACGCGAAACGTTCGGCTGCTGTGCGACCTGTTCCACATGAACCTGGAGGAACAAGACATCGCCACCGCTCTCCGCTTCGCGGGTCAGCAGTTGGGTCACGTCCATCTGGCCGATTCCAATCGATGGGCCATGGGATATGGGCACACTCCCATGGAAGCCATTGCGTCCGCCCTGCACGACTCGGGATATGACGGATTCGTCAGCGCCGAGGTGCTTCCCCAACCCAATGCAGAGTCGGCCGCCCGACAGACCATGGAAACCTTCCATCGATTCTTCGTCCGTACCCCCTGAGTCCAGCATCGCTCTTTTCGCACCCATTCCATGCTCAAAACCCAGCTCCTTCATCCCGAGATCCTCGCGACACTGGCCAAATCCGGGCATCACGGCAAAATCCTGATTGCCGACGGCAATTATCCCGTCTCCTCCAAGCGAGGGCCGAACGCCGTGCTGGTTCATTTGAATCTCGCTCCAGGGATCACCACGGTAGCGCAGGTTCTGAAGGCCATTCTGGATGCCGTTCCCGTCGATAATGTCCAGGTGATGGGCATCCCATCCGATGACCCCTATGCCCGGCATGGGGAGCCACCGGTATGGGCCGAATTCCGGGAAATTGCGAATTCAGCCCGCCCTCCCCTTCCCCTGGAACCCGTCCTCAAATGGGATTTCTACCGGGCGGTCGAATCGCCCGATCATATCCTGACGGTTCAGACCGGTGACCAGGCTCTCTGGGCCAATGTCCTCCTGACCCTCGGCTGTCGCACCCCGGAACACGGATGACCGCGGAGGCCTGGTTAAAGTGGGCCACGACTCAACTGACGTGGCCGGCCTCGATTCCCCCCGCTTGGAGGCGGAATGGCTTCTCGCCCACGTCCTCCGACTTCCCCGCATGCGTTTGGTGTTGGAATCGCGAAAGGAACTGTCCCCCATCGAACTTGACGCCGTCGGGCAACTGCTCAACGGTCGCTGTCACCGGGTTCCATCCCAACACCTTATCGGGACCGCGGCCTTTCTTCGTCACGAACTGGTGGTGGACCGCCGGGTATTGGTCCCACGGCCCGAAACAGAGGGATTGGCGATGCTGGCGATCCAGCACCTCCAACGGTTGCCTCTCCAAAAGACGCCGATTCGAACCCTCGATTTCGGAACCGGTTCCGGGGCATTGATTCTCAGCATTGCCGCCGAGTTTCCTTCAATGGAAGCCCATGCGCTTGACGTTTCCGTGGATGCGCTGGATGTGGCAAAACAAAATGCCGATCGGATGGGACTGGCCGGGAGGGTCCGCTTTCATCTCAGTGACCGGTTCCTGCAATTGCCGCCCGGACTGCATTTCGATCTGATTGTTTCCAATCCGCCCTACATTCCGACGACCGAAATCGAAACCCTGGCTCCCGAAGTTCGGGACTTCGATCCACGACTGGCGTTGGATGGGGGAACGGACGGTCTGGATTTTTACCGTTATCTTGCCCGGGAATCCGGTCGACGCCTTATCCCCGGCGGGAACCTGATGATGGAACTGGGCTTTGGTCAGGCCCGGGAAGTGGCTGAAATCTTCCAGAAGGCGGGCTGGATGGATGAATCCGTCGAGAAAGACTTGAGCGGAATCGAGCGGGTTCTCATCGTTCGATGGCCCGGAGGCCTCAACCAAGACGGTCAGGAAGGGATTTAACCGATTCATGGATAGTTTTCTCATTCAAGGCGGAACACCACTTCGTGGTGAAGTCACCATCAGCGGATCCAAGAATGCCGCCCTTCCATTGATGGCGGCGGCACTACTGACGGCGGATACCTGCACCCTCCGTCGGGTTCCCGACTTGAGCGACACCCGTTTCATGCTCCGGATTCTGGAATCCCTGGGCGCTGAAACGCGTTTTGACCAGGGAACAGTCACCATCCGTGCCGCGTCCATCCGCGGTTTTGGGGATTACGAACTCATCCGGAAAATGCGGGGAAGCATCTGCATCCTGGGGCCAATGCTCACGCGGCTCAAGGAGGCGAGCGTTTCCCTTCCGGGCGGATGCGTCATCGGCACGCGTCCCATCGACCTGCATCTCAAGGGGCTGGCCGCCCTGGGAGCTCGAATCGAAATCGACGGGGGCTATGTCAAAACGAGTGCCCGCAAGCTGGTCGGCACCAACATTTTCCTCGGAGGTCGGGCCGGGCCGACGGTGCTTGGCACCGTCAACATCCTAATGGCCGCCTGCCTCGCGGAGGGCGTCACGGTCATCGAGAGCGCGGCCTGTGAGCCGGAAGTGGTCGACGTCGCCCGGTTCCTGGTCTCGATGGGCGCAAAGATCCATGGAATTGGCAGCCCGACCCTCACCGTCACCGGCGTCTCCGAAATGCACGGGGCGGATCATGAGGTCATTCCGGACCGCATCGAAGCCTGCACCTTTTTGTGCGCGGCCGCCGCCACCAAGGGCGAAGTGGTCGTCCACGGGAGCCGACCCGACCATTTCGCGGCTGTCATCGACAAACTGCAGGAGGCCGGGGTCCGGATGAAGCAAAAGTCGGGGACGCTGCTGGTCTCAAGACCCGGGCGTCTGCGCGCCACCGACCTCACGACCCTTCCGTATGCCGGATTCCCGACCGATGTTCAGGCCCAATTCATTGCCTTGATGTGCCTGGCCCAGGGAACGAGTGTCATCACCGAGCGGATTTTCGAATCCCGTTTCATGCACGTGGCCGAGTTGATGCGAATGGGGGCGGATATTGCCATCGAAGGTCCCAGTGCCATTGTCAAGGGAGGCCGAAGGTTGAGCGGAGCGCCGGTCATGGCCAGTGACCTGCGGGCTTCGGCGGCACTGGTGATAGCCGGTCTGGCTGCGGAAGGCGAAACCATGGTGAACCGAATTTATCATTTGGATCGGGGATACGAGCGGATGGAGGCGAAACTCCAGGCGCTGGGAGCCCGGATTCAACGCGTGGAGGGCGAATGAAGGCACTCATCACCATTCTGATCGTCGGCGGAGCCATTTGGGGGCTGGCCCAACTCGTCCATTTTTACCAGAAATCCACCGCCAATTCGATCGATCATCAACGGACCGCAACGACCGCGGCACCGGCAAATCCGGATGACGAACTGCCACCGCTACCTCCCGCCCTCGAAGCCTCCCTCAAGCAGGCCCTCGCCGGAGGCGCTGGGACAATGAAGGACTGGTTGGAAACCAACGGATCCTTCCTCCGGGATCCCCGCAAAGCCGCCATCCAACTCGATTATGCACAAATCCTGGCCCGGAGTGACCCGGCTGGGGCTCGGCGACTTTACCAGGAGGTGAAGGCTCGCAACCCCTCGGGTGCCGCCGTCAGTGGACGCTTGCAAAAGTTGTCGAGGCTGTTTGAGTAACGATTACGCCAGCCACCTGGTGGACTGAAAAGCGGTTCGGTTGGGTCGGGAGGAGCAAGGAGCACCATGGATATTGTCTTTCATTGTCCGCAATGCCGGCAGGAACTGGAGGCAGATTCCGGGGCATCGGGAGAGCAAATTTCCTGCCCCTCGTGCAACGCCACCATCACGATTCCTACTTCGGACCCCTCGACGGCTCGTCCGGTCGCCTCACCTTCCGGGCCTCCGTCACCCGCACCTCAAAGTCCCCCGGGAGAACGCACCTTCGCTGTTCCCATCACCAAGGAGCCTGTGCAACCCCTGATCCAACGACCGCTACCACCGCTGGAAGCAGCCGCCCGAGACACCGCCCGCAAGATGAGAATCAAGACGATTCGTCATAGCGACTGCCGTGAGGTCGGCCATGATCACTTCGATACAACCGTCACCGAGGCGTTGAACAAAATCGGTGAGGAAAACATCATCAACATCTCGACGCTGAACTACAGCTACATCGAGATGGGAACCCAAAAACTCGTGACCGATTACGGGGTCATGATTGTTTACCGAGGCTGAATCAAGGCCGGGGCCGTGTTTTCAAATCAGCCTATTGATAGGCTTCCATCCCGGCGCAGGAACAGACCAGATTCCGGTCACCGAAGACATTGTCCACGCGCCCGACAGCCGGCCAGAATTTGAAATCCCGCAAACCGTGCACGGGATAGGCGGCTGATTCCCGGGTATAGGGCCGGTCCCAGACGTTCGCCGCAACCACATCGGCGGTGTGGGGAGCCAGTTTCAGCAGGTTGATTTTGGGGTCGGCACGCCCCGCCTCGATCTCCTGAATTTCTGCATGAATGGCGATCATGGCATCGCAAAAGCGGTCCAGTTCGGCTTTCCCCTCGGACTCCGTCGGTTAGACCATCAGGGTTCCGGCGACCGGCCAGCTGAGGGTTGGAGCGTGAAAACCGTAGTCCATCAAGCGCTTGGCCACATCCTCAGCTGTGACCCATTTGAAATGCCGAAGGTCCAGGATGCATTCATGCGCCACCAGACCGTTCGCCCGGTAGAGCGTGGGAAAATGATTCTCCAGGCGCCTGGCCACATAGTTGGCATTCAGGATGGCCGTCTTGGTTGCCTCGGTCAGACCGTCGGCTCCCATGGCGGCGATGTAGACCCACGATATCGGCAGGATGCTGGCGCTGCCCCAGGGAGCGGCGGATACCGCGCCGATTCGACGCCCGCCCCCCTGAGGGATCACACCATGATTGGGAAGAAACTCGACGAGATGACTGGCCACGCCGATCGGCCCCACACCCGGGCCACCGCCTCCGTGCGGAATACAGAACGTCTTGTGAAGATTGAGATGGCAGACATCAGCCCCAATGGCTCCCGGTGAGGTCAATCCCACCTGGGCATTGAGGTTGGCGCCATCCATGTACACCTGGCCACCCGCGTCATGAACCGACTGACAGATTTCCTTGATGGTGGTTTCAAAAACGCCGTGCGTGCTGGGATGGGTGATCATGAGGCACGCCAACCGGCTGCGGTTCGCGTCGATCTTGGCCCGCAGGTCGGACAGATCGATATTACCATCCGCATCGCAGGCCACCGGGGCAACGCGAAGCCCGGCCAGGACGGCGCTTGCCGGGTTGGTTCCGTGGGCGCTGGTGGGAATCAAGCAGACATCCCGCGCCCCCTCCCCCAAAGACTCCAGATAGGCCCGAATGACCAGCAATCCGGCATATTCTCCCTGCGAACCGGAATTGGGCTGAAGCGAGATGCCGGCAAAACCGGTAAGGACCGATAGCCACTGCTCCAGATCGCGGAAAAGCTGCTGGTATCCTTCCGTCTGCGAAACCGGTGCAAACGGGTGTATCTTTCCGAATTCGGGCCAAGTGACCGGAAAGAGTTCCGAGGTCGCGTTCAGCTTCATCGTGCACGATCCGAGAGGAATCATGCTCTGGCACAACGAAAGGTCCCGTGCCTCCAGACGCCGAAGGTAGCGGAGCATCTCCGTTTCGCTCTGATAGCGATGGAAGACGGCATGCTTCAGATAGGCGGAGGTGCGCCAGGGAAGAACGGGTTCCTCGGGTTGTAATTCGGCCGCCGCGAATGACGGGGCCTGATCTCCATTTAGAATCCACAGGAGAAGATCGATTTCCGCCACGCTGGTCGGTTCGTCTATTGAAACCCCGACATGACCGGCATCCGCCCGTCGAAGATTAACCCCATGTGATTCCGCCACCGCCACCACAGCGTCTGCGTCGGTCACGGCAACCGTCAGGGTGTCAAAAAAGGTCGGGTTGACGACCTGGAGACCCAGTTTCCGGAGTCCCGCCGCCAGCAGACAGGTCAGGCGATGCACCCGTCCCGCGATGGCCTTCAAGCCGTCGGGACCATGGTAACAGGCATAGGCCATGGCCATGTTGGCCAGAAGTGCCTGGGCGGTGCAGATATTGGAGGTGGCCTTGTCCCTGCGGATGTGTTGCTCGCGGGTGCCCAACGACAAACGAAGGGCAGGTTTGCCTCGGGAATCCCGCGAGACACCGACCAGACGCCCGGGCATCTGACGCTTGTAAACATCCCGGGTGGCAAAAAATGCGGCATGTGGTCCACCGTACCCGAGTGGAACTCCAAATCGTTGGGCGCTGCCCACTGCGACATCCGCCCCCAATTCCCCTGGAGGTGTGAGAAGGGTCAACGCCAGCAAATCGGTCGCCACCACGACCAGACTGCCCGCCTTTTTCGCGGTTGAAATGATGGACTCCAGTCCATCCACCACCCCAGACGATGCCGGGTATTGGAGGAGAACGCCAAAGACAGAACTGTCGATTTCCCAGCTCCGCCAATCGCCGACGACCACTTCGATCCCCAGTGCTTTTGCCCGGGTTTCCACCACTTCCAGATTCTGCGGATGACAATCCCGATCGACCAGGAAGCGGTTGCGGGTTCCCGCCCCGGTCGTTCCATCGGAAGCGGCGAGACGATGGCAGAAGGTCATCGCCTCAGCACACGCCGTGGCTTCGTCCAGAAGGGATGCGTTGGCAATCTCAAGTCCGGTCAGTTCGGTCACCAGAGTTTGGAAATTCAGCAAGCCTTCCAGCCGTCCCTGGGAAATCTCCGCCTGATAGGGGGTGTACTGGGTGTACCAACCGGGATTCTCGAGAATGTTCCGCTGGATCACCGGTGGAGTAATCGTGTCGTAGTAACCCATTCCAATGAACGAGCGAAACACCTGATTCCTGTCAGCAATCGATCGAAGTTTGGAAAGTGTCTCAAATTCCGAAAGCGCTCCGGGCAGATTCATCGGGCCGTCAGCCCGAATGGATTCTGGGACCGCCGCGTTCACCAACTGATCCATCGATTCGAACCCGCAAAGGGCGGCCATGGCGGCCATCTCGTCCGGTCGAGGCCCGATATGTCGACGAACAAATGAGTCCGTCAAAGCCAGGGTGTCAGCAGACAAATTTCGCTCGTGCAGAGTCATGCGGGTAATTCGTTTTGGAAAAGGACAGGACGAGGCCGGAAGCCTCACAACCGACCTTAAAGTCGGTCGGCTGGCACGCAAGGGGATTCCCAATGGAGGGCGGGAGCGTTCCAGTCTGCGGCGGGCTCAAGAGCAACGCAGGGCCTGTTCTCTCGGAGCGGAAGTGCGTCGGCCCGCTGACGGGATTACGGCTTCGGGACGGTTTCCGGCCAGGGCATGTAGGCCGCCACCGCCTCGGGTCCGGCCAGCAATTCCAGTTTACCGTCCACCACGACCCACTCGTCCACACGACCCAGTGCCTTCAAGTAGGCCGACTCAAACGCCATGGCCTCGGGGGTTCCTGCCATCCGGGTGCTGATCAAGGGACCCAGGCTCAACCGCTTTCCGGCGAGTTGGTAGGAGCCGGCAATCCGGTTGACGCCGGAGCTGCCGCTCACTTGATGCTGGGCGGCATCGAATTGCAGGTCCACAGGCCGGGAGGCCAGGATCGCGGGAACGGCGGCACCATTCAGTTGGGAAAGCCGCCATTTCGTTCCCTCCAAAGGCTTGTCAACAACCTCCCTGCTCGTTGCACAGCCCGTCAACAGGGCCCCGACAACACACGTCAGGGCACCGATGGAGACCAACCTTTTCATCGCGGGGTGAGTGATCATGATGGTGTTCAAGGGGATGCCATTCCCGAGGCGAACTCAATCCAAATGACGGTGGTCCTCCGGAGAGATTCCTTTCCGAGTCGGCACTTGAGACATGGCCCCTTCCATCGGCACACTCTCTCCCAGCCAAACCGCCCATGCCCAACCTCCAAATGCAGCCTGCCCCGGGACGCCGACTCGTCCGCCATGTCGGTGACCGGCTTCGGATCGAACTTCATGGTGTGCCGGACGGATGGAACGCTCGGGTTCGAACCAACGTCGGACGCGCCGAAAAACGGCGTGAGGAACTGGTCAGCGCCCATTTCGCATTGCGGCCCATCGCAAATGCCTCCTGGCGGGACATCCCCATGCAGGCCAGGGGCGGCGGGGTTTGGACGCTGGAAATACCAACGACCGAAGTCGGCTACTTCAAGGCCAAGCCGCTTGCCCTGGACCTCGAAGGGTTTCAGCACTGGCCGGAAGGAACCGATATCGGCATCAGCGTCCACCCTTCGTGGAGCCGGACGAGTCACCCGATCTACTGCGCGTTCCCACGAATGTTCGGTCCAAACAAGGCGCGCCGCACCACCAGGGATTCCGCCTTGGAAGCCCGCCTGAGGGATCTGGATGCCCAGGGCTATGCGGTCATTCCCCCCAGCGGCACCCTGCGCGATGTCCAACGGGAACTCCCTCATATCATCGACAGGCTGGGCTGCCGCCTCCTCCATCTCCTCCCGGTCAGTCCCACCCCCACGACTTTTGCACGGTTCGGACGCTTTGGTTCCCCCTACGCCCTTCAGGATTTGACGGCCATCGATCCCGCATTGGTGGAATTCGACAAACGCACCACGGGCGTACAACAGTTCTGTGAACTGGCCTACGCGGTTCACGACCGGGATGCCCGGTTGATGCTCGATTTGGTCATCAATCATACCGGATGGGGAAGCACCCTTTGGGAACAACATCCGGAATGGTTTGTCCGTCTGCCCAACGGCCAGTTTGAGTCACCGGGCGCGTGGGATGTGGTCTGGGAAGACCTCGTCGAATTGGACCAACGACATGCCCCGCTCTGGGAACACCTCGCCGAGGCCTTCGTGACGTGGTGCCGGCGGGGGGTGGATGCCTTTCGTTGTGACGCCGGTTACAAGATTCCAACCCACGTCTGGGAACATATCACCGCACGGGTGCAACAGGAGTTTCCCGAGACCCTGTTCCTGCTGGAAGGCCTCGGAGGCCCCTGGGAGGCCACCGATGCCCTGCTGGGTGAAGGGGGAATGCAGTGGGCCTACAGCGAGCTGTTTCAAAATTTCTCCCCCGAGGCGGTCACCGGCTACCTGGACCATACCCTTCGCTTCAGCCAGTCGACCGGGATTCTGGTCAACTACAGTGAAACCCACGACAACTCGCGGCTCGCTGCCCATTCCCAGCTAATTTCAACACCACCTCCGGGATTTTCAGGAAATCCCTCCCAGGAATTTCCGGAGAACCTCACCCCCAACCTGGCGTGGTCGCTGTATCGGAACCGTCTTTCGGCATTGACCAGCGTTCAGGGGGCGTTCGGATTCACCAACGGCGTGGAGTGGGCGGCGACAGAACAGATCAACGTCCACAGCTCCCGCGGCCTCGCGTGGGGTTCGACCCCGAACCTGGTCGAAGAGCTGGCAAAACTGAATCACCTGCTGCGGTGTCACCCGTGTTTCTTCGATGGTGCGCTCCTGACCCGCATTTCCAGGGACAATTCTCCCGTCTATGCCTTGAAGCGGGTCTCTGCCGATGGCTTGGACACCGTCGTCATCCTTATCAATCTCGATGTCCAGCACCCGCAGCGGCTCGAGACGGATGCCGTTTCCCCTTCAGAATGGGCACCGCTCAAATACGACCTCCTGACCCGAGCGCTTCTCCGGGGGGAGAACGGAAATCCCTCTGCCGATGTCGTTCCGACGGTTCTGGCCCCCGCATCCATCCTCTGCCTCGCCTCCACTTTGGAACCTCAAGGCTTGGCCGGTGAGGACTACCGGCAGACGCGCGCCCGTGCGGATTGGGCATTATCCTGCTGGTGGACGGTCCGAAGCGAGCGACCAGGCAATGACGTATTTTCCCTCCCGCCGGAAAACTGGCCGGCACTGGCCCGGCAGGTGGAACAGGATCCGGAGGCCTTTCTCAATCGGTGTCTGGGTCATGGGGGTCCCTATTCCCTGGTGTGCACCTGGACTGAAGCCGATGTTTCCCGGATTTTCCAGGTGCCGCCTCACCATTGGCTGTTGATCCGCAATCCCGTGCGGTTTAGAGCCCGACTGGAGGTTGCCGGGGAACAACCTGCCATTCACGTCGAGTCCGTTCCGACCTCCAACGGATGGATCGCAGCCATTCCTCCGACCCAATTCGGCCCCCCGGGAAAGCGCACCCTCAGCCTGGAACGATTTCAGGCCAATCCCACCCGTCAGATGGGCCTCATCCAAATCCTGAGCGCCCGGCCGGCATCCACGCCGACCGATTGGAATTGCCCCGGCTCTGACCTGGTTCTTTTGACCAACGGTCGCGGCGGAATGAGTCGGGTTCTAGTTCATCTTGGCCAGATTTCCTCCAAGTACGACTGCCTTCTGGGGGCAAACCTCAATCCATCCATCCCCGTGGACCGGCATGTCTTCATCAAACGCGTCCGGGCGTGGATCGATGCCGATGGCTTCATTTCCCAATTGGATGCGGCCACTCTGATCGGCTTTGAACCCGGCCCTCCGCCACAGTGGCGCTTTGTCGCCCCCTCGGGTGATGGTCGCTTCGTCGCCGTTCGCTTGAAGATGGATTTGGTCGACCAATCCAATACCGTGGTCCTCTCCTTCAGTCGTGACTCCGTCACTGAAGCGGAATCCGGGGACTCCCGCCCACTTCCCGCCGACTGCCGGGTGGCCCTGACCGTCCGATTTGATTTGGAAGATCGGAACTTTCACTCGGAAACCAAGCGAAATGCCGGGGCCGAAGCCCACTTCGCCTCCAACTGTCATTCCATTGACTCAACGCCATCCGACGGCGGCACCTGGGCTTGTGGTTTCAAGTTCGTCCCGGCTCCCGATCGAAGGTGCATCGTCATGGCCAATGTCGGCGAATTCCATCCAGAACCGGAATGGTGCATGAATATCCCTCATCCCCGGGAGGCGGAACGGGGCCAGGAGGCCTGTGGGGATGCCTACAGTCCGGGCTGGTTCGAACTTACCCTCCCCGGTTCCGGAACTGTGTCGCTCGTCGCCTCTGCCGAATCAGAACTCCCTTCTCCCGACGGTGTCGAACAGTTGTTCTCCGACCGCATCCAACTCCGGCACCGGTGGTTGGATCGCGCCAACCTGCCGACGGATGATTCATTTGCCCGAAGCCTGGTGGAGGCAGCCCACGCCTATTTGGTGCGCCGGGATCAGACGCGCTCCGTGATCGCTGGCTATCCCTGGTTTCTCGATTGGGGCCGCGATTCCCTGATCGCCGCCCGGGGACTGCTCGCGGCAGGCCTCGAACAGGAGGTGCGGGAACTTCTACTGACCTTTGCCCGGTTCGAGCAAAACGGCACCCTGCCCAACAGCATTCATGGAGATGACGCCTCCAACCGGGATACCAGTGATGCCCCCCTCTGGTTTGGAATCGTCTGCGAAGAGGTCGCCGCAAATCTCACCCCCGCCCTCCGGGAGGTTTTCTATGGCACCGTTGTTGATGCCTCCGGGCGGACACTCGGCGCCGTGCTCCGGTCGATCGCCTGCGGGTACCTCGCAGGTACCTCCAACGGAATCCGGGTCGATGCCCCCAGCGGACTGGTCTGGAGCCCCTCCCATTTCACCTGGATGGACACCAATCACCCGGCGGGGACTCCCAGAGAGGGATTTCCCATCGAAATCCAGGCCCTGTGGGTTCGTCTCCTCCGGCAATTGGCAACCCTCCATGCCGAACCGTGGGAAGGTCGGGGCGAAAGTTGGGGGGACCTCGCTCGCAGAACCGAGAAATCCATTCATTCTTACTTCTGGTTGGAAGACCTGGGTTGGTATGCCGATGTCTTGATCGCCGCCCGCGATACCAATGCCCGAATGGGCGCCCCAAGCGATGCGCTTCGCAGCAATTGCCTTTTCCTGGTTTCCCTCGATATCGATCAACACCCCGACTTCCTCCGCCGGGCTCAGCGAATGGTCGCCGCAACCGTCCGCCATCTGCTCATCCCCGGAGCCCTGCGGTCTCTGGCCCCGCTCCCGGTCAATCCGCCCCTTCCCATTCGCGGACCGGGAGGCGGGTTGCTCAACGATCCGCAACACCCGTACTGGCCCCGCTATGAAGGGGACGAGGACACGCGACGAAAACCCGCCTACCACAATGGAACGGGCTGGTTTTGGACTTTTCCGACGTTTGTGGAGGCCCTCGTTAAAGCACATCCGGACAGTCCTTCCGCCAAATCGGCGGCGCGTTCTTATCTCGCCGTCCTCGAAAATCACCTTCATCACGAATGCCTCGGTCAGCTTCCAGAGGTCTGTGATGGCGATGCCCCCCATGCCTCCCGCGGTTGCGATGCCCAGGCTTGGAGTGTCACCGAGGCGCTCCGGGTGTGGCGATGGCTGGGCCGATAGTTCCTTCGATAAGTATCTCGCCGAATGACGGCACGAACAACCGTGGCCGCGCCCCCCCGTAGTCGCCGGACGTGAATCGGCGCTGATCGATCGGGAGTCTGTTTCCCGGCGAAAAGGGGCAATGAATTCGCAGACCAGTGTTGCCGATCCCAAAGGCCACGGCCCCACCGATCTCTCCTATAACGGGCTCCAGTCGAGGAGAGTTACCACCGACTCACGTTCGACGGCTACCGGGACGAAGATGGCGCCGTTGACCGTCAAGCCGAGAATCATCTCGACAATCCAATTGGCTAGGAATAAACCTTAAAACACGTCATGAAGGTTCTTACGGCGATTCGCTTTCTCCTCGTTGCCGGCTCGTACGGATTCCACCTCGCTGCGGCCAGTCCCATCACCGTCTACCCCGTTTCATCGACCTTGGAAATCGGGACAACCCTGCAATGCACGGCCTACGTCCCGCTCTCACCGAATTCGGTTGTCTGGTCCGTCAATGGAGTGGTGGGTGGAACGGCAACCTACGGCACCATCAGCCAGACCGGACTTTTTACTCCGCCCGCCGTCATTCCGACCAACAACGTCCTGACCCTGGGGGCGCGAAGCACGGCGTACACCAATATTATCGGGACCGCGTCGCTCACCGTGACCCGCAAATATCCGTGGTTATGGAGCGCTTATCCGACGTCGCTTCAGGCGGGTCCATTTCAAGTCAGCCTCAACGGGGCTAATTTCGCCCCGGATTCGGTGGTGATCATCAACGGGGCGGACGTTGCTTCCACCTTCATTTCATCGACCTCCATCACGGTGAACGGCACCGCCGTTGTCGGTTCATTGACTTTTTCCGTCCGTCAACCGGGCCCGGGTGCCATCACCGGCAACACCGTG
>CAIPFS010000019.1 GCA_903864375.1 uncultured Verrucomicrobiota bacterium | reverse complement strand
TGATTGCCACCTGTTTTGATCGACTCCCCCCTGCCAGCGCATCGATTCCCACAAGGGCGGCACCTGCGGCACCCGCCAGCGCCTTACCGGATTGACCGAGAAACTGACGCCGCGATTGCTGAAACTCGGCCCGTTGCCCGATAAATTCGGATGCCGGCAGCCCTGAAACGTGCAAACTGCGTGAATCACGAAAAAGTCGGGTGACAAGTCCTGCGAGAGGGGTTCTGGCCATTTGAAGTGAATTATCAAAAGCCGACTTCCATGGCAAGAAATCCACGTCCTACCGCCCTGGTCCGTCTGCGGTCGTCCTGAGGGTCTCCGACGGCGACGGGTTCACTGAACGACCGCCGAAGTCCAATTGGCTCCGTCGGTGTAAGTTTCGCCATCGGCAAGCGGGCTATTTCCCGGGAAGGGCTTCTAATCGCTCTCGAGCCAGCTGCACGGCCCGGGCAGATGCCGAACGGATGACCGCAGCGAGGAAAAGCCAGTCGCCCAGGCGCGTGTACCACCGGTCCTGTTCATAGACCAGCGTTCGATCCCAGCGCGTTCCATCGCCCTCCGCCTTCCAGACGTAGGTGATGGTCGCGTGTCCACCGAAATTACTGGAGCCTTGATAGACATACCGGTGCGGACGGGAGTCCTCGATAGTCTTCCAGGTAAAGGTGAACGGGAGTCCAACAATCCGGACCTTTTCCACCCAGGTCGCTCCGACGGCCGGGGTCGAATTCACCGGACCCTCCACACTTCGGGTGAGCGGATACCACTCAGGCCAGGTCGCCGGCGTGGTTACGTAGTTGGCACAGACTTCCGGTCGCCTGCGGATGACAACGGTTCCCTGAACAACCCTCATCAGTCCATGGTGCCTTGCGGGGAAACAGATTCAAGAAGACAACTCTTCCCGGCGGGAACAATCCGGGCCATCCCGCGACGGAGGTCTTAAAATCGGAAGGTCACCTGACCGTAGAAGGTCCTGGCAACGCTGCTGATCGGAGCGGAAATGTTATACGGAGGAATGCCAAAATCCTGGCGCTGATTATAGAACAGGTTTTGTCCCACCACCGATAGCTCCAGCTGCGGGTGGGGTTTCCAGGCCAGTCGGAGGTCCATGTCGGCGAAGGCATCGAGGGCATAGAGCTCCAGCCGGCTCCGAACCCGCAACCAGGCATCGAACGCCAGATGAGCAGGCAGATCCATCGACGAGCGCAGGAAGGCCTGATGGTGCGGCGTGGCATGGTTGTCGAACTGGATGTTGACCTGATGGCTGAAGTCAAAATAGCTGTACCCCGTCCGCAATTGCCACCAATCCATCGGCTGATAGTCGGCGCTGGCTTCCAGTCCGAAGGTGTCGACACTCCCCCCATTGACGGTCTGAACCGGAATGATGAGGTGGGCAGGGGCCGGATTCGTCTCCAGAAACGGAGTACCGACCGCCGTGCTGTCCATGTGCCGGTAAAAGCTGTAGTAGCCGGATAAATCAATTCCTGCGTGCGGGCTCAGACGCATTCGCCAGCCGGACTGAAGGCTGATCAAGTGTTCCGACGAAATATCCGGGTTGCCCGTGTACCGCCCCAGCCCGTAGTCAAGTGGTTGGAGCGCGGTCAAATCCTCGTGCGCCCGCGAGGGGGTCCGGACCGCCCGCGACACTCCCAGCCACACGGTCTGGTTGGTCGACGGAAGGAACAAGAGCCGGGCATCAGGCTGGGCTTCAAATCCGGTAAAATCATTGTGCTCGAATTTTGAGCCCACAACTGCCTTCAGCCGGTCCTCCACCAAACCGATTTCATCCCTGAAAAAAGTGCTGAACCATTGCAGGGTCCGCCCCGAAGGGTCCTCCGTCAGTTCTATCCGCCTGTTCACCACCTCATCTCCGTAGACGCGGTAACCAAACCCATAAGTTAAATCCTGATTCAAGGGCAGGAATATCCGGTGCTGGAAATCCACATCGCCCACGTTGTACCTCAAGGGGAAGGAATCCGGATTTCGATCGGCATGGTCGAAGTAAGCCTGAAGCTTCATGTCCGACCCGTCGGCAAACGTATGAGTGACGCGTCCCAGGACGTTCGCCAGTTGACTCGTAAAGTTCTCAGCGGCCAGCCGGGGATACGGGGGCGAATAGCTGGCATAATAAATGGGCTGCTGCCGCCATCCGTAGCTGTAGTCGCCCTGCAATGTCAGATGATTCTCCTCCAGATGCCAGTCCCCCCGGAAACCGCTGGAAAAGGTTTGTCCCCCGTCCGTGTTATGGCCATCGCCTTCGTTCAGACGATCGTGCCAGTCATATTTGACGTATTCCCGGATGGCACCGGTTTCACCCAGCTTTTCACCGTAACGAGCCTCGCCAAAGGCCTGACCGGGACCACCGCCCGTGGTGGCATAGCCGCCGAGCGTATCGTGGGCATCCTTGCTGACGATATTGACAACCCCGTTCACGGCGTTGGCGCCCCAGAGGGTTCCCCCGGGGCCACGCACCACTTCAATCTGGTTGATATCGGCCAGCATGGGATTGACGTTATCCCAATAGACCCCGTTGAACTGGGGGTTGTAGACGATCCGTCCGTCCTGAAGCACCAGAAGCTTGTTGGCAAATCGATCATTGAATCCCCGGGAACTGACCGCCCATTGGTTCCCATTGATCAGCGCCACCTCCATTCCCGGTGCCAATCGCAAGGCATCCGGAATATTCCGGACACCCGAACGCGCGATCTCCTCGTCGCTGATGGCCGTCACCGCCGCCGGTGTGGTGAAAATCGGTTCCTCCTTCCTGGAGGCCACGCTGGCGAGAATACTTTCCAGATCGAGCCTCCGAAGCCGCTCAATCCGGTCATTGGACTCACTCGATTCGGTTGCCGACGACGGGGTGTCTGCTTCAACCGTTGGCGACGTGCCGATGCCCACGACAAGAAAGAGGGCAATCACCGGAACAATCGTGGCCGGGCGACAGAAGGTTCCGGCGGAGGAGTGACCGTTCGTCAGGCGAAGTTCCCTGCGGCGCCTGGCCACGAGGGCAATGTACAGGCAATCAATCACAAAAATGCTGACATACAGGTACCACATGAATGTCCAGGTGCGAGGCGTCGGGACATCGGGATGGGTGCGCATGTGACCATTTTCAAACTGGGCGGGAAGCCAGAAATAGAGAAAAACAGACCCTCCCGCGGTGCCGATCATTTTCAACCAGGCCGCCGGATAGCTGATGCCCCTGAGATCCGGTCGTTCCAACAACATGAAGATATACAGGATGCTCATGACGAAGTTCATCATCATGGACGAGGCGGATCCGGTGAATTCGTTGAAATAGGGAGTGAACGTCGCCAATCCTCCGATGCACAACGCAAGGGTCAATGCCGCCACCGGATAAAAATAGCGGCGAAGGATCGGTTGAACCTGCACCCGGGGTCCGTAGAGCAAGAACTGGGTGGCAATCACCAGATCAAAGGCAAGCCAGAGCCGATTGCCCCAAAGAAAAAACCAGAACAGGCGCTGATCCAGGAGATTGAACGAAAAGCAGCTTTCCCAGACCACATTGAACACAAGGCAGACCCAGGGAACCCCATACGATTTTTGCTTAAAACAAGCGCGGATGGTGAAGAAATAGGAGGCCGTCCATGCGCCATACATGACGCAACCCACGAGCAACAAGCCCGGCGAAAATCCCGGTTGAGCGAGAATTTCATGGAGAAGTTTTTTCATGTATCACGACAGGTCATGGTGTCGACGGGCTAGCTGAGACTGACGCCCCGTTGATCCAACTGCGGGCGATTCGCAGCCAGCTTTGGCAATCGGACCGCAAGGTCAAGCAATGCCAGCAGGAAAAGGACGAAGGCGGAAACAAAGAGGGCGAGTTCAAGCCAACCAAAGTGTTCCACCCAGGGCATGAAATGATTCCATTGGTGCCAGGATCCATGAATCCAGCGGAAGACCGCGATCAACGTTGCCGCACCGACCATCGGAAGCACCGTCAGGAGAAGGATGAGATTGCCAAAGATCGTCTTGAACACCTCACCCCGCCAGTCCTGCAAGGTCTTTCGAAATGCAGGTGTCACCCCGTTTTCCTGTCGCCATTCCAGATGATCGGCATCGGGCGGTACAAAAAAGGGCCGGCGAACAAACTCATCCCGGAAGGTCTGGATGAAGATATCCGTGGACTGGGAGACCAGTTTCGGGATGACCAGGGCCGTCAGTGGGAACCGTTTGGTCAGACGAAAGGTCCAGAACGCAAATGCCAGTCCGCAGAGCACGAACCGGATCAACAGACGCCCCCGAAAGCTTTCGGCCTTTTCCAGTTCTTCTGCAGGCAGAACCATCAACGCCTGGTCTTTCAGGAAGTGAAGGACCAATCCGCAGGGGAGATAGTCACGCAATCCCAGATGGGATGGCAGGTATCCCTTGAGCACGAGCAACACCTGATTGGTTAATTCCCGTCCCTGAGGTGTCGGCCCCCCCTCGGCTTTCAGGATGGCGTCATACAGATTTCC
>CAIPFS010000018.1 GCA_903864375.1 uncultured Verrucomicrobiota bacterium | reverse complement strand
GGTCACAGGACCTGACCAACCCCTTTTGACCGCCTTGGGGCGGTCACCCGGTGGCGCGCCGTAAATCTGTGTGTCGGCGGGCCACCGGGCTTTTTTATGCTTTCGCAGAGGCCGGCGACTGGCGGGCCACACCCAACGAAATTCTTTGACAGCGTGGCTGCCGATTTTGGCTAATGATCCAACGCACCCCGTTCGTCAACCGCCTGCACCCTGGCCATGGTCATTTTTTGGAAACGCCGATCGTTCCGAAATGACCTGGGGCATCCGTCTGCTGGTTTCCGTTCTGGCGTTCCTGCTGGCGTTTCCTGGGTTCGCGACGGCGGACGACGGACGGGCGGGCCCCCACTGCCGCTGGCATTCGTTGGACGTTCCGTCCGGCGGTCGAACCGGATTCACCCTGCTGCCTCCAGAAGTCACAGGAATACAGTTCACCAATACCCTCGGGGAATGGGCGGCCGAGTCGAATCGGGTGCTGGCCAATGGTTCCGGTGCGGCGGCCGGTGATTTTGACGGAGACGGTCTGCCCGACCTGTTCGTCTGCGGGCTTGAAGGCCGGAATGTGCTTTACCGCAATCTGGGCCATCTGAAATTCGAGGACGTCACTCGCGAGTCGGGTATAGTATTAACGAATTTCTATTGTCGGGGTGCCACCTTCGCCGACGTGAATGGAGACGGATCGCTCGACCTGCTGGTGGCGGTCACAGGTCAGGGGGTCCGCTGCTTTTTGAATGATGGCCGGGGACATTTTTCCGACCAGACACCGACCTCCGGACTGATCAGTCCTTTCGGATCTGTCACCCTCGCGCTGGCCGATGTCGATGGCAACGGCACGCTGGACCTCTATGTGGTCAATAATCGAACGGATGACATCCGGGATCGAGGCGAGGTGGACCTGCGGATGAACAAGGGACGGCTCGTGGTTCCCCCGGAACTGCAGGGGCGCCTCCTGGCAGTCAATAATCATGTCCTGGAATATGGTGAGCCCAGCTTCCTGTATCTGAATGACGGTCAGGGCCATTTCACGGCGGTTTCGTGGACCAATGGAGTCTTTTCCAATGATGCGGGACATCCCTATGCCAGTCCGCCGCTGGACTGGGGATTGACCGCCAGTTTTCGCGATATCAACGGGGACGGATCTCCTGATCTGTATGTCTGCAACGATTACTGGACACCGGATCGTGTGTGGATCAACGACGGTCACGGCCATTTCCGGTCGATGGACTATCGGGCTCTGCGCAACACCAGTTCGAGTTCCATGGGAGTTGATTTCGCCGATCTGAACCAATCCGGTCACTACGATTTCCTGGTAGTCGACATGCTGGCCCGGGATCCCGCCATGCGCCATCGCCAGATGTTTGCCCAAGAGCCGATTCCCCTTCCGGTCGGTGCCTACAACAACCGTCCTCAACTCATGCGGAATACCCTTCAGGCGGCCCGCGGAGATGGAACCTTTGCGGAGATTGCCCAGTTTGCGGGTCTGGCTGCATCCGATTGGGCCTGGTGCCCGCTCTTCCTGGATGTGGATTTGGACGGCTATCCGGATGTCCTCATTACTGCCGGGCACTATCGGGACGTTCAGGATTGGGATGCCAACGAGAACATGAAGGCCTCTCCCAGCCAGAGGGAACGTCCGGCGGATCCTGTGGCCCGCAGAGAGGCGTTCATCCGCCAGAAGCTGGCCAACGCAAAGTACTATCCGAAACTGGATGTCCCCATCTCTGCCTTTCATAATCTTGGTGGCTACCGATTCGAGGAGATGACGGCACAATGGGGAACGGAGACCATCGGCATCCACCATGCCCTGGTCGCGGCTGACTTTGACGGGGATGGCGATCTGGATCTGGCCGTCAACAACCTGGGCAGCCCCTTTGCCATCTATCGAAATGAATCCTCCGCCGGACGGGTTGCCGTCCGATTGCGGGGAATGGCCCCGAACACGCAGGCGATTGGGTCTGAAGTCGCACTTCTGGGCGGAGCGGTTCCCCGTCAGCATCAGGAGGTGGTCTCCGGAGGGCGATATATGTCGGGCTCCGATCCCGAATTGATGTTTGCCACCGGCTCCTCCAACGCCGGAATGACATTGGAAGTCCATTGGCGATCGGGTCGACGGACGGTGGTGACCGGCGTCGAAGCCAATCGCGTGTACGAGATATCGGAGGATGCTGCCGACGAATCCGTCCGTGGCCCCGCCCCACCCATGTCGTCCCATTGGTTTGAGGACATCAGCCACCAGATCAACCATGTCGCTGTTCAGCAGGCCTTTGACGATTTTGCCCGCCAGCCACTGCTTCCCCGGAAGTTGAGCCAGTCAGGACCTCCGGTGGCCTGGCTCGACCTCGACGGTGACCGCTGGCCGGATTTGATTGTAGGGGCCTCCAAAGGCTCCCGTCTCGGAGTGTTTCGCAACGATCAGCACGGCGGATTTCAACGCTGGACCAATGCCCCATGGGATGGCGTCCTTGAACGTGAGGTCACCGGGCTGACCGGTTATCCGGGAACCAACGGGGCCACGTTGATCCTTGCCGCGGTTTCCAACTACGAAGACGGGCAGACCAACGGTTCCTCGGTCCTTCGATTCCGTGGGGAAGCCGGTGCACCCGAATCCATTCTTTCTGCCATTCCATCCAGTGCCGGCCCGCTGGCTGTGGCGGACGTCAATGGCGATGGATTCCTCGATATCTTCGTGAGCGGGAGAGTTGTTCCGGGAAGGTACCCCGAATCAGCAACGTCCCGCCTGTTCCTGGGAACATCCTCCGGGCTGGTTTTCAACGAACTCCTTTCGAGTCAACTGGAGCGGGTCGGCCTGGTCCAGGGGGCTCTTTGGACTGATTTGGACGGCGACGGCACTCCCGAATTGGTGCTCGCCTGCGAGTGGGGACCGATCCGCGTGTTTCGATTTCAGGGTGGAACCTGGAAGGAGTTGACCGATTCGCTGGGACTGGCCTCCTTCACGGGCTGGTGGAGCGGCGTCGCCGCCGGCGATTTCGATGGGGATGGGCGACTCGATCTGATCGTGGCCAATTGGGGCCTGAACTCTCCCTACCAGGCCAGCTCCGAACACCCGGCACGACTTTATTTTGGCGAGTTTTCCGATCGGGGTTCGATCGATCTGGTGGAAACCGAATATGACGCCTGGCGGGATCACTATGAGGTGCGTCGGCTCCGCCGAGCCCTGGTTCAGGCGATTCCCGACCTGACGGAACGATTCCCAAGCCATCGACTCTACGGGGAGGCTCCGATTGAGAAAATCCTCGGACCGTATCAAACCCGCGCCGGGAAGGTGGAGGCCCGAACCCTGGCCTCGATGGTCTTCCTAAATCGCGGTGATCATTTCGAAGGAGCCCGACTTCCACGAGAGGCCCAGTGGTCCGCGGCCTTTACCCCGGTCGTGGCCGACTTCGATGGCGACGGCAACGAGGACGTGTTCCTCAGTCAGAATTTTGCCGCCAGCCAACCAGAGGTCTCCCGCCTGGACGCCGGACGAGGGCTGATGCTCCGGGGCGATGGCACCGGAAAATTCCAGGCCGTGGATGGATCGCAAACCGGCATCCTCGTCTATGGGGACCAGCGTGGGGCCGCTGCAGCGGACTACGACGCCGATGGACGGGTGGACCTCGTCGTCGCCCAGAATGGTGCAGAAACCCACCTGCTTCACAATCAAACCGCGCGACCGGGTTTGAGGGTCCGGCTTTCGGGACCGCCAGGGAATCCCAGCGGTGTGGGTGCGGTTGTCCGACTGAAAAGCGGTGGTCAATGGGGCCCCGCACGGGAGATCCATGGCGGGTCAGGCTCCGGCTCACAGGATGACACCGTTCAGGTGTTGGGCTCTTCCCAGAGCCCGGAGGCCGTCCAGGTTCGGTGGCCGGGGGGAGCGATCACAGAGACCGTTGTAGGCGACCAGAAGGAAATCGTCATTCGAAGGTAATCATCTCGATTTCGCCCGAGGAATTCGGTTCCGTAAGATATGTCTCTTCTTCGTGGCTTCCTGTGAAATAAATCGCATTGGACTCACGCGAAGGCGCATGGGGAGGTGAGCGGATCGGACCACTGGACGCGCTTCTGAAAGTCCCTGACATCCCACGAAGCCCTCGGGATTGCCCGGAACAGGAATCAGTGCTTTTGGACGCGAAACGAACTCTCAAACCAAAGTTCATTCAACTCGAACTGCATCCCGGGGGCTTCGAGACCATTTTCACCCGCGAAACCGCCGCGGTACCAATGGAGCTGATTCCTCTCCTGAATCGTCCGGCAGAAGTCCTCAAAGAAATCGGTTTCAAAGGCAATTACACCGATGCGTCCCCGCCGAACTTCATCCTTGGCCAGGTTGCGGAGAAGGCCGTCGGCTTCGGAGGGGGACCGCTTCAGACACCAGATTTCCGTTTCGGAACATTTGGTTGTCAATTTGTGGAGCTTGCCCGTACCGCAGTCGCCGCATTCAATCCAGAGTCGCGGTCGAAGGTCATATCCCAATTCCACCAAATCGGGGACAAAGGGAATCCCTTCATCCGGAACCTCGGTTTCAACCTGAAGTCGCTCGCGATAAAAGAGCAGATAGGCCAGCAGCTTCAGGGCGATATGGCGAACGGACTCATTCTGCCCCAGTGCCAACAGCACTTTGTGGGGCAACGGTCGAAGACGGTCGTCGCTCGTGAACTGAAAATTGAATTTACCGGCCAAGCACCTGGAGTCTGGAGTCGGAACGGCTGCACGAAAAGCACGAAGCGTGCGGAAAGGCCGCGTGCAGGGTCAGATTTTTGCCCCGTTCGGCGCGGTAAACTGGTCGTCGACGACATTGCCGGTGTTTCTGGTGGCACCGGGTTCAAAGATGAGAACCTCGGCCTCCGACTCCGCCACGGTCCGATGCTCAACTCCTCGCGGCACGACACAGGCCTGACCTGCCTCCAACCGGACGAGCCGGTCTCTGAACTCGATGGTCATCGCCCCGCGCCAGACCAGAAAGAGTTCGTCCTCGGTCTCATGATGATGCCAGGGGAAACAACCGCAGAACTTCACCAACTTGAGTTCCTGACCATTCAATTCGGCCACCACCTTGGGGCGCCAATGTTCTTGAATCAGGGAGAATTTTTCAGCGAGTGAAAAGGGATTCATCGGGAGGACGTGTGTTTCTTCAGGACAATCTCGCCGAAACTTGAGGGGTTGCCAAACGGCAGCACCCCACTCGTGGCGCATCAGGCCAGGCCGGATTTAACTGAAGCTGAATCGCGCAACGGTTGTGGCTCGGACTGCCCCTGGCTGGGTCGAAGACCCCAAACGAGGTGCCTCTAGCCCGCATATTTCACCATATTGCGGCGTAAGCCGGAACGGAACGTGCTAAGTATTTGGTATGAAGGATGATACAGAACCCAAGTCCGAGCCCACCGCTCCGACAGAGTGCGATGGGCAACCGCTCTTGTTTCCTGATTTCGGGCCGCGTCCGGTTGTGGTCGATT
>CAIPFS010000017.1 GCA_903864375.1 uncultured Verrucomicrobiota bacterium | reverse complement strand
GTTCGGACCGCCAGCGGCTCGGCGGGAGCCTCGGTCCTGCGGACGGCCTATCGGCTTCGCCTATGCTAAATCAGCGTGGTTCGGACCGCCAGCGGCTCGGCGGGAGCCTCGCCCTACCGATGTGACTGGTATTCAGAAGGTTCCATTGATGATTTCCAAAGCATGGCAGGGCGAACCTCCTGGTGAGCCGCGGCGGTTCGGATCGCCTCCAATGGCAATCCTCCAGCAGTGAAGGGAGGCCGAAAGTTGGAAGAAATGAAGGTCTGCGCTACAATCAAACCGATGGCCTACGGGATCGGCACCACGGTCACTCCCCACGGGCGCTCGCCAGCTTTCACCCGTCCGATTTCCTTCTCGGTCACCAAATCCACCACTGAGATGTCGTCGGATGTTCCATTGGCCGAAAAGAGAAATTTTCCGTCGGGGGAGATGGCGATTCCCCAAGGACGCGCCCCCACCTTGATGGTATTGAGCACATCTCCCGAAGTGGCGTCCAGGACAACGACAGAACCCGCCCGTCCGGCGCTCACGTAAACCTTCTTTCCATCAGGTGCCACCTTCACACACATGGGGCGGAAGCCTTTGGGCAGGGCGATCGTCTTGATCTTTTCGTGCCGAACCGAGTCAATAATGTGCAGCTGACCTGCGGACTCGGAGGGAATGAAGGCCCGGGTTCCGTCGGAAAGGAACTCAGCCGAACGAGGGCGTCCGCCTACATTGAAATGGGCGAGCACCGCGCCCGACTGCGCGTCAATGGCAAAAATCTCTCCATCCGACTCACAGGTGACGTAGAAAAACTTTCCATCCGGACTGGTGGTCACGCCTTCAGGCTCTTTATGCACCTTGATCAGGTGCTCCACCTTGCCGGTTGAAAGTCGGATGATACTGGCAGCCGAAACATCCTCATTGGAAACAAACAGCCGTTCGCCATCGGAACTAAAGGCAAATTGTTCCGGATCGGAACCCACTGACAGTTTGCGAATGAACTTCTGCCGGGCCACATCGACCAGGGCAATCCCATCCGCCGCCTTGTCTGCACCCTTGTCATCATCGTCGTCGTCCGCCCCTTTCTTGAGAATCGGATTCCCATTGGCATCGAGGGCCGGGGGGGCCGCTATGGGCGTACCGCTCACGGCGACGAAGACCGTTCTGCCATCGGCGCTGACCCGGATGCCGCGGGGCCGCTTACCCACCGGGATGGTCGCGACCGCCTTGAGTTCAACCGGATCAATCACGGTCACATCTCCCGATTTCTCATTGCTCACGTAAACCTGATACCCGCCGGCCTGCAGGGAGTGGGTGAAGGACCAGCAGAACATCCCTGCAACCAACAACCGACGGATGGCAAAAACGTTGCGATTGAATTTCATGGTTCGGAAAATGGGAAACGATGCCGGGCCAATGTCACACAAGTTTTTGATTTGAAGTGAAGCCAACTGCGATAGGTTTTGGCGACCAGTGCCTATCTGGAAAACTCCATTGAACCGTCCGACAATTCCCATCCGCTGTCAAACGGGCCGCATGCCTGACTTCGCCCGATGTCCATCGGGCTTTGCCCGAATGGCCGCGTCTCTGGGCATTTCCGTGGCGGTCTGGAGTGTCGGGCAGGCGGAGGTTGCCGCCATCCCGGACGGTGGCGTCATGCCGCGCGTCGAGGTGGTGGGCGTTCAGGAGCCGTATTCGATCACCGCGCCTCCGAAGGGCCTTGCTGAACAACAGAAGGCACAGGTACCGGGTGCCCTGACCCTGCGGGATACCGAAGATTTTCAACGGGGTCGCGCCTCGGGGTTTGGCGACCTGCTGCGCGGCGTGCCGGGAGTCATGGTCCAAGGTGAGAGCACTGCCGAGGCCGGTGAGATTTCCATTCGCGGCTCAGGGATCTTGGCCGATCTCGAACCCGTCGGACTCCAGTTCCTCGCCGACGGCTTTTCCATGAATCAGGGCGACGGAGAGGTCATTCTTGAGGACTTCGACCTCGCCTCGATTCAATACGCAGAGGTTTTTCGAGGGGCCAATGCGTTTCGCTATGGCGGAACCACGCTGGGCGGAGCCATCAACCTGGTCTCCGCGACCGGGTACGATGCCTCCCCGATGGCCCTCCGCCTGGATGCGGGAAGTTACGGCTTTTTTCGCGGTCATGCCTCCTCGGGCTGGGTGGATGGCCCGGCGGATGTCTATGCCGCCATCGGTGCCCGCCGTCTCGACGGGTACCGGGCTCATAGCCGGGAGGAAACCGATAACCTGACCGCAAGTCTGGGTTGGAAGCTTTCGAACCTTTGGGAAAACCGGACCTCTTTTTACTATTCGCGCACCGATCGCCTGTACCCCGGGGGTCTGACCAAGGACCAGCTTGAATCGAATCCGCGCCAGGCGAATGACGACGCGGTTCAGCAGAATCTCGGCAAAGCCTGGGATTACACCCGGGTGGCCGACAAGGTCACCTTCAACAACGGCATCGAACAGTTCGCCGCCGGGTTCTACTGGTGGCATCGAAACCTGGAGCAGCGGGATCTCTTTGGTGAAGATTCTCCGGAGGGCATCCGGGCTTATTATGCCGATAATGCCGGGCTGTTGTTCGACTCACAAACCAAGCTGGAATTATTCCGTCAGGACAATCTCCTGACCGTCGGATTTTCTCCAAACGTTGAACGGGAAGTTGGACAAAATTTCGAAAACCTCGACGGGCAACGGGGAGCTGTCACCGCCGCCGACAAACTCAGG
>CAIPFS010000016.1 GCA_903864375.1 uncultured Verrucomicrobiota bacterium | reverse complement strand
TTGCCTTCGCTGCCATGGGGGAACCTTTGTCCGCGACATTCCCGCCGTTCTGTCGCGTTCGGTTTATACCGATGCCCACGGTCAGCCGGTGTTGTCGCTCGGTTCCGACCTGGTGGACGACACCACGCCGCTGGATCAACGTTGGGGCGGATGGTACGTGACCGGATATCACGGGTCCGTCCGGCACCGGGGGAATCTCACGATCTCAGGCGAATCCCTTCCAACCCAGGCTCAACGGGAGGCGGCGGCCAATCGAACCAACCTGGAGGGATTATTCGACGCCACCCGTTATTTGTCGTCGACCAGCGACATTGTCGCCCTGATGGTTTTTGAACATCAGCTCGCCGCTCACAATGTCCTGACCAAGGCCAATCAACACTGCCGCTGGATGATGTATTACCAGCAGGGACTTCAGCGGTCGTTTCAGGAAACAGTGACCCCCGATCCGGCTTATGAAAGTGTCCGTCACGCCTTTGAACATTCGGTCGAACAGGTTCTGGACGTCCTATTGTTCAAAAATGAGGCGGCATTGCCGGTCGGGGGTGTCCGTGGAGGCGAGGCGTTCGCCGCGGGCTTTACGCGGCAGGGAACCCGAAATCCGTTGGGACAATCATTGCGCGATCTGGATCTCCAGCACCGTCTCTTCCGGCTGCGCTGCAGCTACGTGATTCAGACGGCTTTCTTTCAGAATCTCCAACCCGTCCTCCGGCAGCAGATCTTGAAGCGCCTGCACCGGGTGCTGACCCGGCCGAACGATGAGCCGCGCTACGCTCACCTGGAATCGACCGAGCGACAGTCCATTTTGGAAATTCTGGAAAAGACCGTCTCCGATCTCCCACCCAGCTGGAATGCCCAGGCAGGCATGGATCACGAAAAGGGAGTCCAACGGCAAACCAGTCCGGGACCGGAAAGGGCCTTGAAAGCGGCACAACAAATTCCTTAAAAGACATCCCTCAAATGATGATCCCGTCGATTGCTCCCTGGCTCACCGTTCCTGTGGGCTCGGTAGCGGTGGAATTCTATCGAAATGCCTTCGGCGCGGAGGAGGTCTTTCGGATGGATGACCCCGGCGGTGGCTGTGTGGCGCGATTGTCGATTTCCGGCGCTGAATTTTGGGTCAGCGGCGGTCCCACCGCATCCGAGGTCCTCCCGGTCGCACCTTCCGACCCGCCGATCCGGATGATACTGACCGTCCCAAATCCCGACGTCCTGTTCGCCCAGGCGATTTCGGCTGGTGCGACCGTCCAATATCCGGTTCAGGAGGCCCATGGATGGCGATTGGGAAGAATAGCCGATCCATTTGGTCACCATTGGGAAATCGGCCACCCACTGACGGTGTAGACAGCCCTTGGACACCCAGCTTTTTAAGGAGGAGGTCGCCCAGCTTGCTTGATTCCTGGGGGTTGGGGTCAAGGCTTTGAATTCAAAGGGTTGGTACCAAGCTGAGTTCGAAGCGGCTGGCCTCTGAATCCAAAAACCTGGCAGATTGTTGGCATCCGGATGAATCAATGAAATCCCGTGACCTGTCTTCTTCATCTGCGAAAATCTGCGGACCCTATTCGAAAGACGGCAGATACGTGTCCGTAGATTTCACAGATTTACGCAGATGAAGAAGAGGGCAGTGGGCGCCGTGGGGTGTGGTCCGAACCGCCGCGGCTCGCCGGGAGGCTCGCCCTACCGTGGCATTTGAGCGAATCGATACAACCTGTTGAATCAGGGATACATCGGTAGGGTGAGGCCCCCGCCGAGCCTTGGGAAGTACGATCAACGCCCCATCCGCATAGGCGAAGCCAGTTGGCCGTCCGCAGGACCCTCGGTACCGCCCCGATTTTGTAGCCGCCGAACGTGAGTCGGCGCAAACTCGACTCGACCGGAGCCCGATCCCGGAAAGCCCGGTGAGTCTGCGGCCTCAAGGACCGGCGACACTCGCCATCGAAACCACGGTCGGTCTTGTGTGGGATGTGGACTCCCGATCGATCAGCGCCGGCTCACGACCGGCGACTACAACGGACGGCAGGCGAAGCCGATGGGCCGTCCGCAGGCGGACCAAACCACGCCCAGACGTCCGTTTCCTCCCCATCCTTCTTCGCGACTTCATGTGCGTCCAATGCCATTGGATTCACGCGACACCACGAAGCCGCGAAAGCCTCCAATCCCGCTTCAATCCCGACCGCCTTTTTTGCATCCTTCACCCATGAATCGCACACCGCGCGTCGGGTTGATTGGTGGGAGTGGCCTTTATTCCATGGAAGGTCTCTCCCAGCAGACCTGGGTCACCGTCGAAACTCCGTTCGGTCCGCCCTCGGACCAGTTGCTCACCGGCGAATTGGGCGGGCGGGAGGTCGTCTTCCTGCCGCGCCACGGACGGGGACACCGCTTGCTGCCGACCGAGCTCAATTACCGGGCCAATATCTGGGCGCTCAAGTCGCTGGGGGTGGAATGGATCATCAGTGTGGGAGCGGTGGGCTCCCTTCAAGAGAAGTACCGCCCCTGTGACCTGGTCCTGGTGGACCAGTTCTTCGACCGGACCAAACGCGACATCGAGCACACCTTTTTCGGCAAGGGCATCGTGGCCCACGTCGCCTTTGCTGATCCGATCTCCGAAGAGTTGCGCCAGCTTCTGCTGGCAGCCACCCGCGGATTGCCCGTAACGGCCCACGACCGGGGAACCTATGTGAACATGGAAGGGCCAGCGTTCAGCACCCGGGCTGAGTCGAAGTTCCATCGGGCGGCGGGCTTTGACGTCATCGGGATGACCAACCTGGGCGAGGCCCGTTGCGCCCGGGAGGCGGAGATTGCGTATGCGTCCCTGGCCATGGTCACGGATTATGATTGCTGGAAGGAGGATGAAGCCCATGTGACCGTCGAAATGGTCATTGAGAATCTCCGCAAGAATGCGGACACCGCGCAGGCGATCATTCGGGCGGTGCTTCCGCAAATCCCGACGGTTCCGGACTGGCCCGCCCATCATGCCCTGAAGAATGCCATTCTCACGGACCGTTCCCACTGGCCTGCCGACACCGTGGAAACGCTCCGGCCCATTTTGAGTCGGTATCTCTGAGGAGGAAGCCGGCACCTGTCCGCCTGTGAACCACGCCGGGGGGCGACCCGGAGTTCACTTGCGGGCTGCAATATTCCGGGTGTAAACTTCTGGTATGGGCTCATCGGGGATTTCTCGCCGGACAATGCTTCGGGGACTGGGTGTGACGATGGCTCTCCCGTGGTTGGAAGCCATGCGCCCGCTCCGTTGTCTCGGTGGAGACCCGTCGGCGTCGAAGGGGACTCCCGGCCCGGCATCCTCGGAACATCCGCTTCGTTTTGCCGCGCTGTACATGGCCAACGGGGCCAACATGGATCAGTGGACGCCCAAAGGCACCGGAACGGATTTCACGCTTTCGAAGACCCTGTCGCCCCTGGCCTCTTTGCAGCGGGAGATCCTGGTGTTGCAGAACCTGTGGCACGCCGCGGCCGACACGGGCGATGGCCATTATGTCAAAACCGGCAGCTGGCTGACCGGAACGACCATCACCCGCACAACGGGCAATGACATTTGCTCGGGCAACACCTCGATGGATCAGGTGATGGCGCGGCAGGTGGGTTCCATGACCCCGCTGCCTTCGTTGGAGTTGGGCATTGAGCCTCCCGCGACCGGGGTCGACACCAACGTCGGATTCACCCAGCTTTACGGGGCCCACATTTCGTGGGCCTCGCCCACTACGCCCCTGGCCAAGGAAATCAACCCCAAGCTGGCGTTCGATCGGCTTTTCCGGTCGAAGGCGGCGGAGCGAAAGGGGGCCATCGACAATGACCGGAGTGTTCTGGATTTGGTGGCGGAGGATGCCCGCCGGTTACAGGGGCGCCTTGGTCAAAAGGACAAGCTGAAGCTTCAGGAGTATTTCGACAGCGTTCGAGCGGTGGAACGACGGCTCGAATTCGACCGGAAACGCAAGCTCCAGGAGAATGCGGAAGACCCTCTTGTCCGGTCGGAAATTGATCGTCTGGGCAGGGCCATTGACCTTTACCAGGACCCGGCTCGGGTGAGTGAGCGCAAGGACAACCACACGGAACAGGTCCGCCTGATGCTCGACCTGATCGCCATTGCCTTCTGGACCGACTCCACCCGGGTGAGCACGTTCATGTTCGGGAACTCGGTCAGTGGCCGGAATTTCTCCTTTCTGGAGCCGGGGCTGGGAAGTCACCACGAAAATTCCCATCACGAACACCGGGCCGAGAAGCTGGATCGGTATCAGAAAATCAACCAATGGCATGTGACCCAATACGCCTATCTGCTGGAAAAGCTCCGGGGTTATCAGGAAGGCGACGGGACCGTGCTGGACCATTCGATGATATTGTTTGGGGCCGGGATGAGCGATGGCAACGGCCACAGCCCACACAATCTGCCTCTGGTGCTGGCGGGCCGGGGTGGCGGAACGATCACTCCCGGAAAGGTTCTCTCGTTCTCCAAGGACCACCCGATGTGCAACCTTCATCTGTCGTTGCTGCGACGCATGGGGGTCCAGGCGGAGCGATTCGCCGACAGCACCGGGGAACTGGCCGGGTTGTCGTAGTGCCCACCGGGCTCAACGGCTAGTCCCCCAACAAATCGCGGAGGGCGGACCGCGCGGAGGCTTCCCGTGGGGAGGATTGGGCGCCAGCCCAGGGACGCCGGCCAAATTCGAAGTACTCGCAGAAATTGCCACGCTCCTTCTCGGTCACCGGGTCTGCGCGGCGTTCCCGGCATTCGTAGGCAACAGACCGATCATGATGGGTGCAGTTGCGGCACACTCGGAGATCGGTGCGACAGCGGCTGCAGGTTTCGCTACGTCCAGGCTGGCGGGTCTCGGTGAACTCCTCGCCGCACTGAAAGCAAACGCGTTTCATTGGACGAAAAGACTACCCGGGAATTCCGAAACTGGCCTGAAAAAAAGCGAAGGGGCTGGCCTTTCGGCCAGCCCCCCGGTGATAAGGTCATAGACGCGCTCACCTGCACGCTCAGATCAGCGATGGGGCCAACTTAAGAACAGCGTCCGCACCCCACCGCAAGCAAGACCCCTCTGCCAACCCTTAGCGGACACCAACCTACCAACCACAAGGACAGACAACCTTGTGGTCAAATTGTTCAACGGATGCTGTGCTTTTCTTTCATCGTTCCCTCGGGCTATGTGACAATCTGTTGACAATTGAAATGCGTCAAGTCAAGGCCGATCAAAAATCGCGATTTCGCCTGCAATTTCGGTTTGTGACCGCATTTTAATCAATTGAGCCAGGGGTGTGATGCCATCGGTCTGTAACGAAGCGGTCAACGCGGGTGCCTTGTCTGCGCCGGAAGCCAGAACCCAGACTTCCCGGGCGGCCGCAAGTACCCCGAACGTGAGGCTCAAACGCTGGGGAGGTGGTTTTGGACCGATGACGGGAACCACCCACTGATTGCTGTGGGCCGTCTCGGGCGGCGTATTGGGAAACAGGGAGGCGACGTGCCCGTCTTCTCCCATTCCGAGCAGGACCAGGTCCAGTACCGGCCAACCCGCAGGGTTGAGCGGGCAGAACTGGCGGAACTCATTGGTGGCCAATGCGCAGGCCTCGGTGGGCGCAAGTTCGCCGTGCAGTCGGTGGATGCACGGGTGTGAGATTCCACAGGGAATCAGCAGGGCCTCGTTCGCCACCCGAAAATTGCTGTCGGCATGGTCTGGGGGAACACAGCGTTCGTCCCCCCAGAAAAATTCAACGCCGGTCCAGTCCAATTTCTGTTCCAGAGCAAATCGGGCCACCTCCCGTTGAAAAACCCCGGCGACCCGACCACCGGAGAGCGCCACTCGATAGGGAGGTGCCGAACGTCCAGCCAACTGACTGACCCAGCGTCGGGCCATGGCCGAGGCCATGGCTTCCGCGGTGGGAAACGATTCCAAGCGAACACGATCGTGGTGCATGCAATGAAGGATAGGAAATCCGATGCGGGCTGGCGAGCCGTCACCTTTTGTCACTGGCATTGAAAAACCGTTGACCCCTCCCCCCCCACCGTTAGGCTCCAACGACTGGTTTCATACAGAAACCGTCATTCCAAACGACACTATGTCAGTAAAAGTTGCAATCAATGGCTTTGGCCGCATCGGGCGCTTGGTTTTCCGGGCGATGGTCGAGCAGGGGATCGTGGGACACGATGTGGACGTCGTCGCCGTTGGCGACATCGTCCCGGCGGACAACCTCGCCTACCTCCTCAAGTACGACTCCACCCAGGGACGCTTCGCTGGCGAGGTTTCCTCGAAGAAATCGGCTCCCGACAAGGCTGAGGACGATATCCTGGTGGTCAACGGACGCGAGATTCGCGTCGTCAGTGCCAAGTCCCCGAAAGACCTTCCCTGGAAGGCTTTGGGCGTCGATATCGTGATCGAATCGACCGGCCTGTTCACCGATGGAACCAAGGATCCGGCGCAGGTCGACAAGTCGGCATACGGCCACATTGTCGCAGGTGCCAAGAAAGTCATCATTTCCGCCCCGGCCAAGAATGAAGACATCACGGTGGTGGTGGGTGTGAATCATACGAAGTATGATCCGGCCAAGCATCAGGTGATTTCGAACGCCAGCTGCACGACCAACTGTCTCGCCCCTCTGGTCCACGTGCTGCTGCACGAAGGCTTCGGGATCGACGAAGGTCTGATGACCACCGTGCACGCCTACACCGCCACCCAGAAGACGGTGGACGGCCCCAGCAAGAAGGATTGGAAGGGAGGCCGCAGTGCCGCCATCAATATCATTCCCAGTGCGACCGGTGCCGCGAAGGCCGTCGCTTTGGTCTGCCCGGAAGTCAAGGGCAAGCTCACGGGCATGGCCTTCCGGGTGCCCACCCCGACGGTTTCGGTCGTCGACCTGACGGTCAAGACCAGCCGCGACACGAGCTACGAGGAGATTTCGGCGGCCCTCAAGAAGGCCAGCGAAACCTACCTCAAGGGGATTCTCGAGTACACCGAGGACGAAGTGGTCAGCAGCGACTTCATTCACTCCAAGTCCAGTTCCATCTTTGACAAGGGCTCCGGCATTCAATTGAACAGCCGCTTCTTCAAGCTGGTGAGCTGGTACGACAATGAATGGGGCTACAGCAACCGCGTGGGGGACCTGGTTCGCCA
This sequence comes from uncultured Verrucomicrobiota bacterium, assembly GCA_903864375.1. GTDB lineage: Bacteria > Verrucomicrobiota > Verrucomicrobiia > Limisphaerales > UBA9464 > CAILNN01. The sequence goes on along the minus strand of CAIPFS010000016.1, from coordinate 2,689 downwards.
CGTCATTGCCCAGGGTCTTTGATTCCGTGGGACGGTTTCAACCCGGTCGACTTCCCACCGCGTGATCCATTTTCTCCGCGGCAAACTGGTCGATTCACTTCCCACCCAGGCCATTGTGGAGGTGCAGGGTGTGGGATATGAGGTGTTGATCCCTCTCTCCTCGTTTGATCGCCTCCCCGCTTCCGGCGGGGAGGTTTTTTTATTAACGGTCCAGGTCATTCGTGAGGATCACCACGCGCTGTACGGTTTTGTCTCTGCTCCCGAGCGCGACCTTTTCAAGCTCCTGATCCAGACCGTATCCGGGGTGGGACCCAAACTGGCGCTGGCCATGCTCAGTGGCATGAGTGTGGACGGATTTCGGGCTGCCGTTGCCGCGGGTGATTTAAAGGCGCTGTCGGCGATTTCTGGCGTGGGACGAAAGACGGCGGAACGTGTGGTGGTGGAACTGCGCGACAAACTCGGGGCTTTTGGAACTGCAGGAGGCCCGTCCCCGGTCCCATCGGCACGGGCAGGGACTCCGGGTGAACTCCATTTCAATGACGCCGTGCTGGCATTGACCGCTCTCGGCCACAAACCGCTTGAAGCGCAAACGCTGGTTCGTGCGGCGCAGGCGTTGCTGGGAACAGGTGCGGGCGTGGAGGAGTTGGTCCGGGCCAGCCTGCGCAAGGGCGCCTAGACGACGGTGTCTGCTCCTTCCAGTCCATCATCGGCACCGCGACCGGCGACCCGTTCCGGGCGTATCGCCGCCCGCCTGATCTGGTTTCTGGCCAGCCTTCTGTCCCTGACCCTCCGATGGCGCTGGGTGGCGGGCTCCGAACGATGGCGCCCGGGGCCGTCGGACCAGTTCATCGTCGCCATCTGGCACAATCGACTGGCTCTTTCCCTCCCGCTGTATCATCGGTACGTGACCCGCCCGTTTCCGGGTCGGCGTCTGGCGGCCCTGGTGAGTGCCAGCCGGGATGGGGGTATGCTGGCCCGGGTGTTGGAACTCTTCCGGGTGCATCCGATTCGCGGCTCATCCAGTCGGCGGGGTGCCCAGGCCCTGCGGGAGTTGGTCGCCGCCGCCGGCGAGGGGTATGATCTCGCCGTCACCCCCGACGGTCCGCGCGGCCCCCGGTACGAGGTGCAGGAGGGAGTCATCCTGGCCGCTCAACTGACCGGTTTGCCGTTGCTGCCGGTTTCCTACCGATTGGGTTGGAAAGTAACGCTGAACAGTTGGGATCGGTTCCAGATTCCGCTGCCCTTCAGCACCGTCGAGGTCGAGTTGGCGGAACCGCTCCGCGCCGGACGTGAAGGGGGTGCTGATGCCCGACAGGTCTGGCGTCAGACCCTGGAGGATCGACTGCGGTCGATTACCCGGGATTAAGCCGGGGCGGTCGGGGAGTGCGTCGCGTCAGCACGATGGCGATAACCAGAAGAAGCGCATTAGCTCCGCCAACCAGAACGGCGACAGCGCGATAGGCCCCCATCGGTGTCTGCTGAAGCAACCACGGGGCAAGCCAGCGGAAGACCACGATATAACCGACGGCAACGAGCACCACCCACGGAACCAAATCCCAGCGGGAACGCGCGATCAGGTTGCTGACGAGCACGTTGGCCAGGGCATAGGCCAGCATGGCCCAAACCAGCCAGGGGACGATGGGGGCAGCCGCCCATTTATCGGGTGACTTGAGGAAGACGATCCTCAGGGGTAGTTCCGGGAAAAAAGTCACCAGCAAGGCCCCGACGGCACCCAGCCCGGCGGTCGCTGCCAATGCCTGAAGAAGGGCATCCGATTTTTGTCCGGCAGCAGCGCTTCGCGAGATTTTCGGAAACATGACCATGGCCAGAGGCACCGTGACCTGGGTGAGGGCAAATCCAATCATGCTGGCCGGAAAATATTGGGTTCCGAGGCTGAATTCCTCCTTTCGGTCCGAAGGAATCATCCAGGTCAGGAACGGATAATCAAAGTTGGCCAGGACCAGGAGTCCGCCTGCCACCAGCGAGAGGGGAATCACCTGCCGGAACCACCGACGCCAGTCCACGGATCCTCCCGGGGCCAGCCAGACGCCGCGCGTCGCCCAGACGGCAAGCCCGGTCGCCAGCAATTGCCCGAACCAGGCCCCGGCCAGCGCATCCGACGCGGTTCTCCGGCCCAGGGAAACCAGCAGGGCGATGGAACCGAAACGACCGGCCGCATCCAGCATGCTGACCCATCCGAGAGCGGCAAAATTTTGCTGCCCCTGCAGCAGCCCACGGAAAACGGGCAGAACCAGCCAGGTCAGGGTCATGCCCAGGGTGGGCCAGAGGGGCGCGGTGGAACCCAGCTCAAAGCCGCGGGCAAGGGCATCCCGCGAGATCACCGTGCCCAGAAGCAGTGCGAACCAGAGGGCCACGATTCCCCAAAGAACCCCCCGGGTGGTGCTGGCCAGAGTCCGGTCATCCTCGGAATTCAGAGCAGCGGCGGTCTGACGGGCGAAGACCACCTGGACACCGGCCGTGGGCATGCCCAGGAGCAGGAACAGGCGAAGCATGCTTCCAAAGGCGGAGTACTCGGCGGCATTGAGCTTGGAGGCGACGGTGTGGACAACGGTCATGAGGGCACCCGAAGCGAGGGTGCTGGCCCCCAGCCAGGCGCTCTGGCGAAAAAATGCGGCTCGGGATTCGCTCATGGTCCCTTGGACTTGTGTCTCTCCACCGTCGCTTCCAT
>CAIPFS010000015.1 GCA_903864375.1 uncultured Verrucomicrobiota bacterium | reverse complement strand
CCCAATCGCCTGGTGGAGCCCAACTTTGTCAGTGTCTCGGTTGAGACCAAGGATGGCACCTCCTACGAAGGCATCATTGATCGCCAGAACGCCAACGAATTGGTCCTGCGCGATGCCAGTGGAGACCACACGCTCCGGACCGCGGATATCAAGTCCCGGACCTCGACCGGACGCTCGCTGATGCCCGAAGGATTTGAAGCCCTGGGCGGCGAAGGATTGCGCGACATTCTCGCCTATATCTGCGCGGATGAAATCCGCTTCCGCATCATCGATCTGACCAAGGCGTTCACGGTCAACAGCAGCCACGGCATGTACATTACCTCCGATGATCCGGAACAGACGGTGACCTTCCGTCGCCACGGCCTGTTGAAGGCCGGAGATATTCCGTTCGACGTGATCAACCCGGAAAAGGTGGTGGCCAATGCGGTGGTGTTGAAAGGCGGAGACGGCTTTGCCAGGACCCTCCCGCAAAAGGTGGAGGTCAAGGTCGGTGTGGCCGCCCAGCGATTGCATTTCCTGGGAGGAGTCGCTGGATGGGGTTACCCCTACGGTGGCGATGATCTCAAGGGCAAGCCGGCCGCACGGGTCACGCTCTATTTCACCGACGGCAAGACCGAGGAGATCGTACTCAAGAACGGCATTGAGATTGCCGATTACATCGGGGATTACGATGTCCCGGGCTCCAAGGGGTTGCCGAACTGGGTCAAACGCGGGCAGATTCGATGGTTCACCCGGGACGTCCAGAATTCCGGGGTGATCGATCGCCTGAGCATCGAGAGCTACAACAACCAGTTCGCCCCCACGTTCTTCGGCATTACCGCTGAAGTAGGCGGAGCGACGCCGGCGTCGGGTGCCGACGCGACAACCAAATCAAAGGTGGAAATCGTCGGCGGTGGCAGTTCGCATGATTTTGGTCGCTGGTGGGGTCAGGCCGATACCGCGTTGATCAACGGAATGCCGGACTTTTCGGCACACTACACCGAGAATCCCAATGACTTGATCGCCGCGTTCAAGACGGCCGACGTGTTGTATCTTTCCCACAATCAGGCCACTCCCAACCCGGCGGTCCGGGTCGGCATCTTTGACCACGTCCGGAGTGGAAAGGGACTGGTCCTGGTGCACGCAGCCAATTGGTACAACTGGGCGGATTGGCCGGAATACAATCGCCGGTTGGTCAGTGGCGGCACCCACGGTCATGACCGGTACGGGGAATTTGAGGTCACCCTGGAGGACGTGAAGTCCCCCATTCTGAATGGGGTTCCCAAGAAGTTCCGAATCAAGGACGAACTGTATCATTTCGAGCCCGCGGCCGATGGCGCCCCGCGCCTGGTGCTGGCGACGGGCAAATCACCGATGGATGGCAAGGTGTTTCCCGTGGTGTGGATCACCCAGAACCGGGAGGGCCGCATTGTCTGCATTACCCTCGGGCACGATGGCGCAGCTCACGACAGCGAGCCGTACCAACAGCTCTTGAAAAACGCCATCCTGTGGGCGGCCGGCCACGAACCCCAATCGGGTGGAAAGTAATTCATTCGGAAGGGTGTCGCGGCCATGGGGCTCCTGAGGGAGCCCCAACCGCGGGTGACGCAGCAGGCATCGACCCGAAAGTATTGGGCTGTGGATGATATGGGAGGCGATTCGGACCGCCGCGGCTCACCGGGAGGTTCGCCCTACCCTGGTTTGCGACCTATCGAATTAAATCGTTGAATGTCAACGACATCGGTAGGGCGAGGCTCCTGCCGAGCCGGAGGCGGTCCAAACCAAGTCCATTTCGCACGGGCGAAGCCATTG
>CAIPFS010000014.1 GCA_903864375.1 uncultured Verrucomicrobiota bacterium | reverse complement strand
GCCTCTCCCGCCAACCCGTGAGTCCTGGATGATATCCGGCTGTTGAGCGGATGCGACGTCCTCCAGCAGCTGGCGCCCGAGGGCGAGATTTCTGAGAAGATTTCCAGCTGTTATCAGGTCACGGTCGAGAAAATGATCGCCGACCTCGATCCGTCGACGGACGGTCCGGGGGAATCCAGGGACCTGCATGACATTGAGGTGATGGCGAATGAGCCCACCGTTGTCAATCTGGTCAATCTGATCGTCTCGACCGCGCTCCGGGAGCGGGCCAGCGACATTCACCTGCTTCCTTTCGAGAATGCCCTCCAGCTAAGGTACCGCATTGACGGTCTTCTCCAGGAGAAACCGCCTCCGCCCAAGCCCCTGCACGCCGCTTTGGTTTCGCGCATCAAGATCATGGCGGACATGAACATTGCCGAACGGTTCATGCCGCAGGATGGCCACATCCAGATCAATCATCGAGGTGCCCGGGTGGATATCCGGGTGGGCACGATGCCGACCATCCACGGTGAAAGCGTGGTCATGCGGTTGCTGGTCAAGCACGAACGGCTGTTGCGCCCGCAGGAGTTGGGCCTGGATGCGGAGCGTGCCGTCCTTCTGGGACATCTGGTGGAAAAGCCTCACGGACTCTTCCTGACCACGGGTCCCACCGGCAGCGGTAAAACCACCACCCTCTATTCCATTCTTCAGGGAGTCTATGCTCCAGAGAAAAAAATACTCACCATCGAGGACCCGGTGGAATACGAGCTCGCCGGAGTGGCCCAGATTCCGGTCCGCCCCAGCCGCGGTTTTACCTTTGCCACCGGTCTCCGGGCCATCCTTCGACAGGACCCGGACGTCATCATGGTGGGTGAAATCCGGGATGTTGAAACGGCCGAAATCGCCATTCGGGCCGCCCTCACCGGTCACCAGGTCTTCAGTACCCTCCACACCAATGATGCACCCAGCGCGGTGACGCGGCTGATGGACATGGGCATTGAGCCATTCCTGATATCGTCCTCGCTGGAAGGAGTGCTGGCGCAGCGGCTGGTTCGGCGGGTTTGCCCCGTCTGTCGGCGCCCCACGCCTGTCTCCGACCTTCTTCGCGAAAAGCTGGAACTGTTGAGCGGGCGCCCGCTTCAGGGGGAGTTCTTTGCGGGTGTCGGCTGTGAGGACTGCCGGGGTGGCTACCGGGGCCGGGTGGGCATCTTTGAGTTGCTGGCCATCACACCCGCCCTGCGGGAGATGATTCTCCTGCGGCGATCCGCTGCGGAATTAAAGGCCACGGCCCGAAAAACCATGGTGACCATGCAGGAGGATGCCCTGCGAAAGGCCGGCGAGGGAGAAACCACCCTCGAAGAAATTGTCCGCGTCTGCGCGGGTGATGCCTTGGAATGAGCACCTTCCGATACCAGGCCGTTACCGGGGACGGCTCGTCCGTTCAGGGAGTCATCGACGCCGATGATCGGCGGGCGGCGCTGCAATTGTTGGGGAAACGAGGGCTTTACCCCTCCCGACTGGAAGTCCAGGTCCACGGCGGTCCTCCGGCTCCGGCTGCCCGACCGGTATCGGACGGAGCACCAGCGGCCTCCAGAGCGGGTGCCATTTCAAGGAAGCCCGCTGGTCCGATACCCACCCCGGCCGTACCGGTGGCGACAACGGCGGGCGGATTTCAATGGGGCACCGGCATCAAGACCCGGGAGATCACCGCTTTTTCGAGACAAATGGCCGCGCTGGTGGGCGCATCGATTCCGATTCCCCAGGCCCTGGAAGGATTGGGGGAAGAGGAGCTCAATCCGGCCTTGAAGGCGGTGGTCCAACAATTGTCAACGGCGGTCCGAACCGGATCCTCCTTCTCTGCGGCCCTGGCGATGCATCCCCGGCATTTCGGTAAACTGTATGTCAGCATGGTGCGGGTCGGAGAGGAAGCGGGTGCCCTTCCCTCGGTCATCCATGATCTCGCCGACCTGCTGGAACATGAGGACGAAGTCCGCAGTGAGGTGGTCTCGGCGGTGGCCTACCCCCTGTTTGTTCTCGGATTTGGCATGGTCACCGTGGCTGTCCTTCTTGTGGTGGTGCTTCCAAAACTGTTTGGCATGTTGAAGGAAATGACCGCGGTCCTGCCTCTGCCCACCCGTCTGCTCCTCTGGTTGAGTGAGTTCCTGGGGCATTACGGATGGGTCGTCTTGATCGTGCTGGCAGCGGCCGTCGCCGGGTATCGGTCGTTTGCCCGGACACCCGAAGGTGCCCTTCGGATTGATCGGTGGAAGCTGCGCGTCCCGATGGTCGGATCCATGCTTCGCGCGGCTGCCTTGAGCCGTTTTTCCCGGACGTTGGGAATTCTGGTCAAGAGTGGCGTTTCCCTGCTGCCGGCCTTGAAGATTGTGGAGGGATCCATCGGTAATCTCATTCTTTCCGCTCAAATTGCCCAGGTGGCCGAGGCCACCCG
>CAIPFS010000013.1 GCA_903864375.1 uncultured Verrucomicrobiota bacterium | reverse complement strand
GTCATCTGGATTTTCCTGAAAATACTGAATTCGCCCCCATTTCCCTCCGGTCGGCCCGGCGAACCCGGGCATCCCCCAAGGCAGGGGCGATCTTTGCCCCATGGAAACGGGCCACCTTGCGCGCCGCCTATTCCCAATCGCTGGGCGGGCTGTTCTTCGACAACAGCATCCGCCTGGAACCGACCCAGGTCGGTGGATTCAACCAGGCCTTTCGCAGCCTGATCCCAGAGAGCGTGGCCGGCCTTCTACCGGGAGCAGACTTCGAAAGCATCGCGGTCGGCTTCGATCAATCCTTCGCCAGTGGAACCTTCATCGGTTCAGAGGCGGTCCAATTGAGTTCAGGCGGATCGCGCACCATTGGCATTCTCACCAATTCAACGTTTCTTCCCATTCCCGATGCGCCTGGGACGACGACCCAGCATCTCGACTTTCGTGAGCGCAACATCTCCGCTTACGCCGGCCAATTGCTGGGGGAATGGTTTTCAGCGGGCGTGCGATTCCGGACCAGCACCGCCACTCTTCGAGGGGGCTTCCCCGATCTCCATCCCGCAACCATCGGACTTGCCCGTTTGCAACAGGAGGATGAGGCCGTTCTGGATCAGCTGTCGCTTTCGTTGAATTTCAATCATTCCAGCGGCGTGTTTGCCCAATGGGAATCGCTCTGGAGCCATCAGGAAAACAACGGCTACACCCCTCCGCTCCCAGGGTCAGACTTCTGGCAGCACTCCCTGATGGCTGGCTACCGGTTTCCACGTCGTCGCGCCGAGGTGCGTCTCGGAATTCTCAATCTGGCCGACACGGACTTCCGGCTGAACCCATTGAACCTCCACGCCGATCTGCCACGTACCCGAACCTTTACCGTCTCTCTTCGGATCAACTTCTGACCTGCCTGACTTTCTCCCTTCGGCGGGCCCGGTTGCCGGGACATCACCCAAGCGAAAGCCATTGGGATAATCCGTGTCGCAATCGCTTTCGGGCCCTGTAGAGCCGCGATTCGATGGCTTTCACCGAGGTGTTGAGAAGTCCGGCAGCTTCGGAGAGAGAGCGTTCCTCCAACTCACAGAGAACGATGGCTTCCCGAAGGTCATCCGGCAATTGGGCGACTGCCTCCTGAACCGCCGCCTGCTGTTCAACCTTCAGGGCGTTTTGGTCAGGAGACAGGGCCGTTGATGCCAGAGTTTCGATCAGTCCCGGACTCCCGTCCAGGGTTTCACCCTCCAGTGGACTCTCCGGTCGCCTGGAACGTGACCGCAGGTGATTTCGCGCCAGATTTCCGGCAATGGTAAACAGCCAGGTGGAAAATCGCTGGCCCGCCTTGAAGTCGGAGCGGTGAAGATAAACCCGGACGAACGCCTCCTGTGCCAGGTCATTCGCGGCCTCTTCATCGCCAACAAACCGGCAGAGAAAGCCGAAAAGGAGGGGCGCATTTCGCTCCATGAGGGAATCGAGAGCGGCATCGTGTCCGGAACGAAGACGTACCATGTCGGCCTGATCCCGGCCGTCCCGCTCACGGGTGTCCATGCAGGACTTCCGGGTTCATGGACCTTCCGGATTGCGGCGATACTTCAAGAGTCGTCCGGCACATGTCGTCAAGGTACCGGGGGCCTTGATCCCGGGGCATGGCGCGGGCGACATCACAAAAATGCCGCAACATCTCCGCCTGACATTCCGCCCGGATCAAAGCCAGATCCGCCAGTTTCTTCTCAATTTCCGGGGT
>CAIPFS010000012.1 GCA_903864375.1 uncultured Verrucomicrobiota bacterium | reverse complement strand
GGCAAAACGAGGGTTGCGCTTGAGGCGCTGCTTCGTGATGTGGCCTGCAATCTTAAGGGTAAGCGCTAATGGAAAACGCATGACAACCCGGCCAGCATAGGGTGGAGACACGGCAGGGCAACTGCTATTTGCCCCTTTGGCTGCCGAAAACCTGCCGTTAGAGTTCCGGGGTGGCCACTCCCTCCGGAATTCTCTTCCTTATCGCGAGCTCACTCGCGATTTCGATTGGTTGGAGTGGTTCCTCACCCATGACCGATCCGTTTGAACCTGAAGTCCGTGCGTTTGAGTTCCTCGACCGAACCCATCCGCTGCCGGTGAACCCGGTTTTGTTTGTCGGTAGTTCCAGTTTCCGCCTCTGGCCCAACCTCCCGGGGGCCTTTCCGGGATGGAACGTCCTCAACCGCGGTTTCGGGGGATCCCGGATGAGCGATTTGCTTCGCCTGTTTCCGCGCCTGGTAACCCGTTACCGCCCGGGCCTGATCTTTGTTTATGAAGGGGACAACGACCTCGCGGGTGGGGTGCCACCGACCCTGGTGGCACGGCAATTTGAAGAATTCGTGGCCCGATGCCACGAGGAGGTTCCGGGAACACCCATCGTCCTGCTGGCCGTCAAGCCGAGTCCCCTCCGCTCCGCCCTGCAGTCGGTTCAAAGCGATCTGAATCAGCAACTCCAACAGTTTCCGATCGCTTTCCCGGGGGTGTTTTTTGTGGATACAGCCCGTCCGCTCCTCGACTCAGCGGGCCTTCCCCAACCCGAGTTTTTTGAGTCGGACCGCTTGCACCTGAATGATCAGGGTTATGCCGTCTGGCAGACGGTCATCGCCGGTTTTCTGGACCAGCATCGCGACCTTGGCGAACTCCATTCCTCCGCTAGGGTCTCCAAGTGAAGACGCCGTGGCCCCGATGGCTGGTTCCCCTCACTCTTGCGGTCATCCTTGGGTGGTTGTTGGAGCGTACGGGGGAGGCGGAGCATTTCATGCGGGTCCCCATCGGGAAGGGGCCGGCTCCGGAGTGGAAGATGAGTGACCTGGATGCCCACCCGATTCATTCCTCGAATTATCTGGGACGAGTGGTGGTCTTGAATTTTTGGGCGACGTGGTGTCCGCCCTGCCGTCAGGAAATCCCGGAATTGATTGCGTTTCAGAAGGCCCACCCGGCGGACGATGTCGTGGTTATTGGGGCTTCAGTCGATGAAGGGGGAGTAACGGTGGTCCGGGACTTTGTCCAACGCATGAAGATTTCGTATCCGGTCCTCCTGGCCGATGAACAGACCCAGGCCCGCTTTGGAGGGGCCTCCACCTCTCCTTCCGGTCCGCGTTTGACGCTTCCCACCACCATTGTGGTGGACCAGAAGGGGAACTACGTGGCGCGATATCTGGGGGCCATCACCGGAGAGGAACTCGACAAGGCGGTCAAGCCCCTGCTGTCCCCCGGCCCGTAAACCAGCCGCCTCCGGGTGAGCTTTCGGGTGCCCGATGACCCTCGTCCGAAGACGCAAACTTGCTGGCACCTGTCCGATGATGGACCCTCACCGACATGGGGAGTGTGACCGCCAACGGGGAGAGTGTGCGACTGATTCAACCGTGTTGCCTGGACGAGTTCTTGCGGCAATTCGGGTTTCTTCCGCGAAGCGTGGTCGTGGAACTCAATGGCGAGCCCGTTGCCCCTTCGGAATTCAGCCAGCGACTGATCCAATTCGGTGACCGACTCGAAATCGTTCGGATTGTGGCGGGAGGCTGAGGGGATTCTCCCTTACGGGTCGCACCTCGGATCCCATCCGGGGCTTTCGGGACGAAAGAAGGCGACTGGAACTCGACGCGGGGCTTCCGATGAACCGAAGGTTTCGTCGCCCTGGTCTGCCTCCAAATTCATTGCTCGAAGAGGTGGACAATGGCATCCAGGCCCGAATGGTTGATGGCCACATGGGCACGGGATTGGACCCTGGGCTTTGCCCGGTAGGCGACGCTGAATCCGGCGATCGCCATCATTTCCAGATCGTTGGCCCCGTCACCCACCACGATGGCGGCTTCGGTGGGGCAGCCCAATTCGTGGCAGACCTCGGACACGCGCCGCGCTTTTGCTTGCGCGTCGACAATGTCCCCTTCCACTTCCCCGGTCAGTTTGCCGTTGATGACTTCGAGGGTATTGGCCAGTTCGAAATCCAGTTGGAGGCGTTCCTGAAGGCGTCGGGTGAAATAGGTGAAGCCTCCAGAGACGAGGACGGTTTTCAACCCGGCCCGGCGGGCGGCGGCCAGCAGAGGCATCGCCCCGGGCGAAAGGCGAAGGCGCTCAGCGTACACCGTGGCCAGGGCCGAAACGTCCAACCCCGCCAACAGTCGGACCCGGGCCCGCAACGACTGCTGGAAATCGAGTTCCCCCCGCATGGCCGCTGCCGTGATGGCGCCAACCTTCGCTCCGATTCCGGCGATATCCGCCAGTTGATCGATGCATTCGATGGTGATGAGTGTCGAATCCATGTCCATGGCCAGGACGCGAAATTCCTTCCAGGAGCGGGGGGGATTCAGGACGGTTGAATCCAGTGACTGTTGGTGAGCCCTATCATGGACTCCATCGGTTTTTTGGACGTCGTGAAGTCGGATGACTCCCGGTGCCGGCCGGCTGATGCCCTTCGGACCCGTCAGTTCCTCCCATTCTCTCGCACCACCCTGCAGGGCGGCTCCCTGGACGACCACATCAATCATTCAGGGGCAAGATTGACGGCTGGGGCCTTCCGAGGCAATCGCGTGATTTGGAGTTTCCCGGGACACCGGGTCGAAGCATGCTGCCCGGGATGTCGAATTTGTCGCGGGTCGCTGTCTTGGGAGTCGGATCTTTGGGCAAGGAACATGCCCGGATTTATTCCGACCTTGCCCGTGCCGGTCAAATCGACCTGGTGGGGGTCTACGATGTCCACGCGGAGTCCGCACGTCAGCAGGCTTCACGCTTTGGAGTCGTGGCCTTCACCGATTTGGACGCGGCCATCGAAGCGGTCGATGCCGTGAGTGTCGTCACCCCCACGTCCACCCATTTCGAAATTGCCAGTCGTGCCCTCAAGGCCGGTAAACATGTTCTGGTTGAAAAGCCCATGACGTCGTCCTCTGCGGAGGCCGGGGAATTGGTGGCCCTCGCCCGGGAGCGCGGATTGATTCTTCAGGTGGGCCATGTGGAGCGGTTCAATCCCGTTTTTCGCTACCTCGAAGAAGTGGTGGGTGATCCACGATTCATCGAATGCCACCGCCTTTCACCCTACCCGGCACGCAGCACCGATATTGGAGTGGTTTTGGACCTGATGATCCATGATTTGGACATCGTCCTCGCCTTCGTCAAGGCACCCATCGAGAGTGTGGATGCTGTCGGCGTGCCCGTGCTGAGTCCCGAGGAAGACATCGCCAATGCCCGAATCCGCTTTTCCAACGGCTGTGTTGCGAATCTGACCGCCAGTCGGATCAGTCCCGAACGTCTCCGGAAGATCCGGGTGTTCAGCGGCGGAGAACGCCCGGCGTACGTCTCCCTCGATTACCGGGCCCAGGAGGGCTTTCTCTATCGGTTGGCCCGGGAGGATGAGCCGGAAAGTCCCCTGTGGAGAAAGCTGCTGGCCGCGCGAGAGGGGGCAATCATCAGTGAATTTGCCGGAAGGCGTATTGTCCGGGAACCCGTCCCGCTGGCCAAGGAAGAGCCGCTCCGGCTGGAACTTTCCCACTTCGTCGATTGCATTCGCCAACATCGGGACCCGCGGGTCACCGGTGTCCAAGCCAAGGCGGCCCTTGAAGTCGCCTTTGAAATTGTCCGGCAGATCAAAAAGAGTTCGGGAAGCGTTGGGCCGGCATAACGTCACGGCCCGCTGGGTCCTGCGGACGGCCTGTTGGCTTCGCCCTTGCGAAACGGACATGGTCCGAACCGCCTCAGGCTCGGCGGAAGCCGAAAAGAACTGCGGCCCTGCGGCATTTTAGGCGCAACAAACGGCAAGCTTTTGGGGATACACGACACTAGCGTGATAGGTCCCAAGGCATCGGTAGGGCGAACCTCCCGGTGAGCCGCGGCGGTCCAGATAGCCTCGTAAGTCGCCGGTGGCCTACAGCGTTTTCATCGCTACCTGCTGCGCCAACTGAGTTCGGCGCATCGGTGGTCTTGCCACCGAGTTGACTTTCGAAAGGACTAAAGCTCTGGTTGGACAGCCACGTTCCGGGAGCTTTGAGCCTCGGTCCAACGAACCGCCTGACGGACCAGAGCCGCCCCGTCCTTCATTCCCAGCTTGGTCTTGATGTTGGCCCGATGGGCGTCGACCGTTTTGGGACTGAGATTCAATCGTTCGGCGATGTCGCGGGTGCTCAGTCCTTCGCCCAACATGCGGAAGATTTCAAATTCCCGGTCGCTCAGCCGGTCCAGCTGAAGTTCCCGTCCCGGAGTATTCCGCCGGCCCAGGTTGCCCAGAAGTTCGGAGGAAACCTGGTCACTGACCCAAACCCGCCCTTCCAGCGCCGCCCGGATCGCGGCCAGCAGCTTTTCGCCACCCGCCTCTTTCATCACGTAGCCGCGAGCCCCGGCCCGGAGGGTTCGTTCAGCGTAGAGCATTTCGTCGTACATCGAGACCACCAGAACCGGGAGAGCCGGCGAAATCGCCTGAAAATCCTTGAGCACCTCGAGCCCGCTTCGATCCGGCAATCCCAGGTCCAACAGGACTAGGTCGGGTTTGAGTTTCTCCAGCAGACCCAAGGACTCGGACGCCTTTCCCACTTCTCCACAGACATCCAGGTCGGGCGTGGTTTTCAAGAGCTCCTTGATGCCGCTCCTCATGAGCGGATGATCATCGATGAGCAATACCCGCAACCTTTTCCGTTCGACTGGGTTCGTCACATTTCCCCCGATTTCTTTCATGCAGACAGTAAAAATTTACAGTGAGAAACTAGCGTGCCAATCCAAAACGACCAAGAAGATTGGTAGACTGTTTTCGAGGAGACACTAAAGCAAGTTCCTAGGGGCGTCGAGCACGTCTTTTGCCTTTGCGCGGTTCTCAGCCCTCCCCGGTAGGCGGGTGATAAGTCGCAGCAACGACGGTTGCTTTCCGGGTTTGCATTGGTTGTTGACGATTTATTGATGAGGCCATCCTCCCAATTGATTACCGGGATGGAGCGGAATGCCGCCTATTGGGGGGGTGATACGGATTGACCTGCTGCCCACCCCCTATGAATGACGCCTTTCTGGTGATGACCCTCATCGCCTTCTTTGCCCTTTGCGCCCTCTACGCCCGCTCTTGCGATCAACTCTGAACAGCCATGGAAAACATCCTTGTCGGACTGCTGACGGCATTCCTCTTCGTTTACCTCCTCGTGGCGATGTTGCGCCCCGAAAAATTCTAAGCTGCCATGAAACCCCTCGATGCCGCCCAACTGGCGTTGTTTGTCGGAATTCTTGCCCTCATCACCAAACCGCTGGGCTTGTTCCTGGTCCGCGTCCTGGATGCCAACGGACGAACCTGGCTGGACCCGGTGGTCGGTCCCCTGGAGCGACTGACCTACCGGATCCTGGGAATCCGTTCCTCCGCACAACAGGACTGGAGACAATACACGGCCTCGTTGCTGGCCTTCAGCCTGGTCAGTTGCGTGTTCTCGTATGTCATTCTCCGGTTGCAGGACCGTCTGCCCTTGAATCCCCAGGGCTTTGCGCCGATGTCCGACCATCTGGCCTTCAATACGGCGGTCAGCTTCACCACCAACACCAACTGGCAGAGCTATGTGGGTGAAGCCACCCTGTCTTATTTCTCGCAGATGGTGGCGCTGACCCTTCACAACTTCACCTCGGCAGCAGCGGGTATCGCCATCGCCGCCGCCCTGGTTCGCGGAATGGTGGGAAGTTCCGTTCGGACCCTGGGGAACTTCTGGGTCGATCTGGTTCGGATCACCTATTACCTCCTGCTTCCGGCCACCTTTGTCTTCGCCCTGTTTCTGGTTTCGCAGGGAGTGGTCCAGAACTTTCACCTCTACACCCACGCGAAACTTTCCGATCCGTTCACCATTCAGGTGCCCCTGTCGGATTCCAATGGGGTCCCGGTGATGACCAACGTCGTGGTCACCGTTCACACCGCCCGGCTTCAAGCCGATGGAACTCCCGTGCTCAAAGACGGATCCGCCGTCTGGGAGGACGTTCCGGTCAGCGACGGGCACGGGGGAGTCGTGCGCACCAACCTGCCGGTGATGGTTGACCAAAAGGTGGACGAACAGGTGATCGCCCAGGGACCGGTCGCCTCCCAGGCCGCCATCAAGATGCTGGGAACAAACGGTGGCGGGTTCATGAATGCGAACGCGGCCCACCCGTTTGAGAACCCGACACCCCTCAGCAACTTCGTTCAGATGCTTTCCATCTTCGCGATCGGAAGTGCCCTCACCTATTATTTGGGGAGAGTCAGCAACAACCAGGCCCATGGCTGGTCAGTCTGGGCGGCGATGATGGTGCTTTTCCTGGCGGGAACTGCGGTCTGCTGGTGGGCTGAGGCCCGAGGCAACCCCATCCACCAGGCTCTCGGCATTGCCGCCGACGCCGGAAACATGGAAGGCAAGGAGGTCCGGTTTGGCATCTTCAACTCCGCCCTGTTTGCCACGATCACCACCGATGCCTCCTGTGGCGCGGTCAATTCCATGCATGACTCGTTCACCGCACTCGGTGGTCTCATTCCGCTCTTCAATCTTCAATTGGGTGAGGTGGTCATCGGAGGAGTGGGCGCAGGGCTTTACGGGATGCTGGTTTTCGTCGTCCTGGGCGTGTTCATCGCCGGGCTGATGGTGGGACGGACACCGGAATACCTCGGCAAGAAGATTCAGGCCTATGAAGTCAAAATGGCCATGCTGGCCCTGCTGGTCCTGACCCTCTCCACCCTCGGATTCACCGCCTGGGCCGCCATCAGTCCGTGGGGGTTGGCGGGTCTCAATAATTCCGGGCCGCACGGTTTCAGTGAAATCTTTTATGCGTACAGCTCCGCCAATGCCAACAACGGCAGTGCCTTTGCCGGTCTGACCGCCAACACACCCTGGTACAATATCACGCTGGGGCTGGCGATGCTGGTGGGGCGATTCCTGATGATTGTCCCCATACTGGCGATGGCGGGGTCACTGGCCCGAAAGCGAACCTCTCCCCCCAGCCTTGGAACGTTTCCCGTCTCCGGAACCACGTTTGTCATCCTGCTTATCGGCACCGTGCTGCTGGTGGGGGCATTGAACTATCTGCCGGGATTGGCTCTGGGGCCCATCGTCGAGCACTTCCTCACCGGTCAATCCCAGTTGTTTTAATCCCGAAATCCATTCGCTATGAATCAGGCCGCACCGTCTCTGTTGGACCGCAAGATTGTCATCTCCGCCCTGGGAAGTTCCTTCGTCAAGTTGAACCCCCGGGCCATGATCAAGAACCCGGTGATGTTTGTCACCCTGGTGGGGGCCGTACTGACCACCGTGGGAGTCTTCACCGCCAGGAGCCCGGGCTTTGTCGCCCAGCTCGCCCTCTGGCTCTGGTTTACGGTTCTCTTTGCGAACTTTGCCGAGGCCGTTGCCGAGGGACGCGGTAAAGCCCAGGCCGACAGCCTCCGGCGTGCCCGCAAGGATACGATGGCCCGACGTTTGCGTCAGGGTCGGGAGGACAAGGTCCCGGCGTCCGAATTGCAAAAGGGCGATTGTGTGGTCTGTGAAACGGGCGATGTGATTCCAGCGGATGGCGAAGTGATCGAAGGCATCGCCACGGTGGACGAGGCCGCGATCACCGGGGAATCCGCTCCCGTCATCCGCGAAAGCGGCGGGGACCGCAGTGCGGTGACCGGAGGCACCCGTGTGGTGAGTGATCGGATAGTCGTGCGGGTCACCTCGGAAAAGGGAAATGCGTTTCTGGACCGCATGATTGCCATGGTGGAAGGCGCCCGGCGTCAAAAGACACCCAATGAAATCGCCCTCACCATCCTCCTTTCGGCAATGACACTCATCTTCCTGATGGTCTGCGCCGCTCTCAAACCGTTTGGTGCCTATGCCCAGACGGAATTCTCCGTGCCCGTCCTGGTGGCTCTTCTGGTGTGTTTGATTCCCACCACCATCGGCGGACTCCTGAGTGCGATCGGGATCAGCGGTATCGACCGGCTCATTCGCAGGAACGTGATGGCGACCAGCGGACGGGCGGTTGAGGCTGCCGGGGACATTGATGTTCTCCTGCTGGACAAGACGGGCACCATCACCCTCGGCAACCGGATGGCCACGGCCTTCATTCCGGCCCCGGGCGTGAGTGAGGAACGGATGGCGGATGGTGCCCAACTAGCCTCCCTGGCGGATGAAACTCCGGAGGGTCGGTCGGTGGTCATCCTGGCCAAGGAAAAGTACCAGCTTCGAGCCCGCGAGGTGGCGGAACCGCAGGCAACATTCGTTCCCTTCACCGCACAGACCCGGATGAGCGGCGTTGATTTTCCTGCGCGCGATGGCCAGCCCGCACGGGTCATTCGGAAGGGGGCGGCGGAGGCGATGCGCAAGTTTGTGGAAGGACTCGGTGGCCAATTCCCGGCGGCGGTCACTCGTGCGGTGGAGGACATCGCCCGAAATGGTGGAACCCCGCTGGTCGTCGCGGAGGGCTCCGAGGCCCTCGGCGTCATCCACCTGAAAGACATGGTCAAGGGCGGCATTCGCGAGCGGTTTTCGCAGCTCCGAAAGATGGGCATTCGGACGGTCATGATCACCGGCGACAATCCGTTGACCGCCGCCGCCATCGCCGCTGAAGCCGGGGTGGACGATTTCATGGCCCAGGCCACACCCGAGGACAAGCTCAAGCGCATTCGGGATGAACAGGCGGCAGGGCATCTGGTGGCCATGACCGGCGACGGAACCAACGACGCCCCGGCGCTGGCTCAGGCGGATGTGGGCGTGGCGATGAATACGGGCACCCAGGCCGCCCGGGAAGCAGGCAACATGGTCGACCTCGATAGCAATCCGACCAAATTGATTGAAATCGTTGAAATTGGTAAGCAACTACTTATGACCCGGGGATCCCTGACCACCTTCAGCATTGCCAATGATGTGGCGAAATATTTTGCCATCATTCCGGCGATGTTGATGACCACTTTTCCCGCCATTTCGCCGTTGAACGTCATGCGCCTCCACAGTCCGGAAAGTGCCATTCTCAGCGCGGTCATTTTCAATGCCCTCATCATCATCGCCCTGATACCGCTGGCCCTCCGCGGCGTCGCCTATCGACCGGTGGGCGCCCTGGCGGTGCTTCAACGCAACCTCCTGATTTATGGCCTGGGCGGTGTCGTCATCCCCTTCCTCGGGATTAAGGCCATCGACGTTCTCATTTCATCTGTAAAACTCGTCTAACCATGAAAACGCTATTCACTGAACTCCGTGTCGCACTGCTGGCCACCCTGGTCCTTGCCGCCGTTTGCTGCGGTCTTTATCCCCTGGCGGTCTACGGAGTCGCCCAGGCCCTGTTCCCCAAGCAGGCCAACGGGAGTCTACTGACCGATGCCGGCGGTACCTTGCGGGGCTCCCATCTGTTGGGGCAAAACTTCACCTCCGACTCCTATTTCCATTCCCGCCCGTCGTCAGCCGGTTCTGGTTATGATGCCGCGAATTCCAGTGGCAGCAATCTCGGGCCGACTTCCCGCAAGCTGGCCGATGCCATTGCCCAAAACGTGGCGGACTATCGCCAGCAGAACGGACTCGCGACCAACGCGGTGGTTCCTGCGGATGCCGTGACCGCGTCGGCCAGCGGCCTGGACCCCCACATCAGCCCGGCGAATGCCGCGTTGCAGGCAGACCGGGTGGCCAAAGCCCGCCGTCTTTCGCGGCAGCAGGTCGATGAGCTGATCCGCAGCAACACCGAGGGACCCGATTGGGGCCTGTTGGGTGACCCCCGTGTGAATGTCCTGGAGTTGAATCTGTCGTTGGATCGCCTGGGCGCTTCCGCTCCGGCGTCGACGTCGAAACCCTCGATTTAAAAGTGTCAGGGGCTTAACAATGACTCCCGAAACCGATCCCCTGGGTCTGTTGGGGGCTGCCACGATGCCAGTGGGAGCACCCAACGCGGCCTGGAAGCGAGTGTTGGTGCCAACCGACTTTTCACCGGCGGCGGAGCAGGCCGTTCGCGTGGCGGTTGGGCTGGCACGCCGAAGCGGTGCGACCCTGACACTGCTCCATGTGGTGGAAATCAATGGCAAGGCACCCAGGGTTGGCTCCGCCCGGGACGGTGAATTTCTGACGGATCAATGGACGGAAGGTGCCGAGAAGCTGCGGAATCACGCTGAATCCCTGGCGGCATCCGGGCTGACCGCCATTCCGTTGGTGGTCGAGGGGATTCCAGCCGAGCAAATTCTTCTCTGTTCCGTCCATCACGATTTGGTGGTTCTCGCCCGTTCATCCCGCCGTTGGCGGTTGTTTGCGCGCCGGACGTGGTCGGCGGTCATGGCAGCCTGCTCCCGGACCGTCCTGCTTGTTCCCGCGTGACTTTACCGCTGGCCCGGGCTCTCGTTGTCCATGCATTCTGAAGACGTTCCCCGTCCCGATCCGGATGCCCTCCTGAAGGCGATTCAACGTCAGGACGGGTCTGGACATCGCGGACGGTTGAAGGTGTTCCTGGGAATGTCGGCGGGGGTGGGAAAAACCTACGCCATGTTGGAAGCGGGCCGCAAGGCGCTTCGGGAAGGGCGGGACGTGGTGATCGGTTATGTGGAGTCACATGGACGGGCGGAAACCGATGCGCTGACCCTCGGACTTCCCCAAATCCCCCGCCGTCAGGTGGCCCACCGCGGAGTGGTTCAGCCCGAGATGGATTTGGAAGCCGTCCTGGCCCGCCGTCCTGAACTGGCGTTGGTCGACGAGCTGGCCCACACCAACGCCCAGGGTTCCCGCCATCTCAAACGCTGGCAGGACGTCGTCGAATTGCTCGATGCAGGAATTCAGGTCTTCACCACCCTCAACGTCCAGCATGTCGAAAGCCGGACCGAGACCGTCCGTCAAATCACTGGATCGACGATTTACGAGACCGTGCCGGATCGGGTCCTTGATTCGGCGGAAATCGAACTCATCGACCTGCCGCCGGAGGAGTTGCTCGAACGGATGCAGACCGGGAAAATCTATTCGGGTGAACGGGCGGAGACCGCTCTCTTCAATTTTTTCCGTGAGGGAAACCTTTCGGCACTGCGGGAAATCGCCCTCCGGTACGCTGCGGGACGGGTCAGCCGGGATGTTCAGGATTATCTGCAAACGATGCAGATTGACGGCCCCTGGAAGACCGGTGAACGACTTCTCGTGGCGGTCAGCGCCAGCCCCACCACCGCCTCCATGGTGCGATGGACCCGGCATCTGGCGGATGTTCTGAGCGCGGAATGGCTGGCCGTTCACATTCAGTTGTCCCGTCCCGACCCAACCGCAGCCAGCCAGCTCACAACCAACCTCGATCTGGCCCGCGAACTTGGAGCAGAGGTGGTCACCACTGCGGACGAGGATTTCATCCGGGGAGTCCTCCGTGTCGCCCGGCAGCGCAATGCATCACAGATTGTCGTCGGAAAGCCGATGGGTGGATGGCGACACCGATGGATGGGCTTTTGGCGGGCGCATCGGTTGGTTCAGGAAAGTGGGGGGGTGGATGTCCACTTTGTGAGGGCGGATGCACCACGGGTTGGGCCATCCGCACCCAAGGCTCCCAATGCTCCGGCCGAACGCGAGCCGACCTCCTATCAAGGCTATGGCACGGCGCTGATGGCGGTGCTGGTGACCACCGGAATCAACGCCCTGTTGACCCCGTGGATTGGCCATCGTTCGGTTGCCCTGACCTACCTGGTCACCGTGATGGGACTGGCTTTATTCCTTCAACGGGGTCCCATCCTGGTCGCCGCAGCCAGCAGCGCCTTGTTATGGAATTTCTGTTTCCTTCCGCCCATTTTTACTTTTTACATCCAGACCTTGGAGGACGGGCTGATGTTCTCCATGTACTTTGTGGTGGCGGTTGTTCTCGGCCAGTTGGTGGCGCGTATTCGCTCTCAGGAACAAGCGAATGCCCGCCGGGAAGAGCAGGCAACGGCCCTCTACCTGCTCACCCGGGACCTGGCCGACGCACCCCATTTGGACGCCGCCGTGACTGCATTCCTCGGGCATGTCCGACTGACTTTTCGATGCCCGGCCACTCTTTGTCTGACCGTTCCGAATTCGACGACAATCGGGCCTCCTCATGCATCCGGCGACCTGAAACTGGACGACAAGGAGGCGTCGGTCGCCGCCTGGGCCGCCCAACATGGCAAGATGGCGGGACTGTTCACGGAGAATCTTCCGTCCGCCCAATTTCTCCATGCACCCATTCGCGCGGGAGACCGCTCGATTGGGGTGTTGTCTCTGGGCTGGAACCCCCACGAAGGATTGGGGTTTCAGCAACGGGAGCAATTGGATGCATTCGCTCGTCAGGCCGCCCTGGTGCTGGAGCGCCATCGACTTCGTGAGATTGAAACCGAAGCCCGACTGGGACTTGAATCCGAGCGGCTCGGAAAATCGCTGCTGAACTCCATTTCCCATGAACTTCGGACACCGATCAGCGCCATTGCTGCGGCGGTGAATGCCCTCCGTTCGGACCCGGCCCTGGGTTCAGCCCATCGGCAATTGACCGAGGAAATCGAAGAGGCCAATGCCCGCCTCCATCGCCTGGTCCGGAATCTCCTGGATGTGACGCGGCTCGAGACGGGACACCTGAAACCCATCCTGGATTGGTGTGAGCCTCGGGACATCTGTCAGGCGGCGGTTCAGGATGTCGCCGCCTTGATGAAGCGACATCCCTTGACTCTCTCTCTGGCGTCCGGGCTTCCCTTGGTGCAGATGGATTTTGTTTTGATGGAACAGGCATTGATCAACCTTCTGGCCAATGCGGCATCCCATACGCCTCCGGGGACACCCGTCGAACTCATCGTCTCGACCAGGAAAGACGGGATGGTGTTTGAGGTGGCGGATCGCGGCCCCGGCATCCCCGAGGCGGAACTGTCCCGGATTTTCGACAAATTTATTCGAGCTCCAGGGGCCGCACCCGGAGGAACCGGACTGGGCTTGTCCATCGTCAAAGGATTTGTCGAAGCTCAAGGGGGACGGGTGGAAGCGCTCCCCCGGGAGGGCGGCGGCGTTCGTTTCCTGATTCGACTCCCGCTCGGGATCGTGCCCACCCTTCCCAAGGAAGCAGAATGAACGAATCGACCCCACCCCCAAAGGCCTCCGTTCTGGTCGTCGATGACGAACCCCAGATTCGGCGGTTGCTGACTCTCGCCCTGGAGCAGACGGGATACCGGGTTGATTGCGTCGAAACGGGTCAGGGGGCTCTGACGTCGGTCGCCATGCATCCTCCCGCCCTGGTGCTGCTGGACATCGGCCTCCCGGACCTTTCGGGGATGGAAGTCCTGCGCCGACTCCGTGAATGGACCCAACTCCCGGTGATCATCCTCACCGCTGCGGACGCCGAAAACGAAAAGGTGACCGCCCTGGATGCCGGCGCAGACGACTACGTGACCAAACCCTTTAATACACCGGAGCTCCTCGCAAGGGTGCGAGTGGCCATGCGTCATGCCGAACGGCGCGAGGAGATGCCCGTGTACCAGTTCGGTGATCTGGTCGTCGACCTCGCCAGCCGCCGCCTGACCCTTCGCGGTGTCGATGTCCCGTTGACCAGCACGGAATATTCACTTCTCCGCCTCCTGGTGCGCCACTCGGGCAAGGTCCTGACGCACCGGCAGATTCTGCGCGAAGTTTGGGGGCCAAAAGCCGAGGAACAGACGCATTACCTGCGGGTGTATGTGGCGCGCCTCAGGGAAAAGATTGAACCGGACCCGGACCGGGCCCAGTTGCTCCTGACGGAACCAGGTGTCGGCTACCGGTTCATCTCCCCGGATTGAGGTGCTGCGCACGGCCCATTCAACCGTGCGATTCAATTTCAACCGATTGGATAAAAGCAACATCGGTAGGGCGAGCCTCCCGGCGAGCCATGGCGGTCCGAACCCCGCCGATTCCGCAGTTCACCAGAAGCTTCGCCTGACCACGGCGCGGCGACCGACCGACGCAGGTCACACGATCGTTCACCGTTTTCATCCAACGGCGA
This sequence comes from uncultured Verrucomicrobiota bacterium, assembly GCA_903864375.1. GTDB lineage: Bacteria > Verrucomicrobiota > Verrucomicrobiia > Limisphaerales > UBA9464 > CAILNN01. Next base: position 6,888 of record CAIPFS010000012.1, on the reverse strand, counting down.
TCATCTTCGGTCTCTGCGGACGAAGCCTCTTTCCAGGTTCTCCGATGGGTTGTGCCATCCGATAGCTTTTCCGATCCAGAATCTCATTCTCTGTGCCCTCAGAGTTCTCTGTGGTCCATCTCGCGTTTCAACCGGAGCGCACTGCATTTCACCGCCTCGCAATGTGGGGCGGCTTCGCGTTTTGCGGGATTGTTGTGGCGTGTGCCGTCGTGGCAATTCTGTTTGGTCCACAAGCACCCGGTGAAGCGGCCGCTTGACCGGCCAGGACCCTGCCGGGCGTCAGCGTCCCAAGTTAGATGCGATTCACCGGACGAACAAAGAGAACCAAATCAAAAAAGGGACGGGTCCCCGCTCTTGGACGTCGGGGGTTGACCCAGCAGTTCTTCCGCATGCCGTCGGGCGGCAGCGCTTTGACCTCCCAACATCCGGGCGATTTCCGCCACCCGGGAGGGACCGTCGAGCCGTTCGATGCGCGACTCGGTCCGTCCGTCGGTGACCTGTTTTGAGACCAGATACTGGCTGTGTCCCTGTGCGGCCACCGGGGCTAGATGGGTGATGCACAGCACTTGATGCCGGTCGGCAATTCCCCGGAGCTTTTTTCCCACGGCCAGGCCGGTTTCGCCTCCCACATTGGCATCCAGCTCGTCAAAAATTAGAACCGGGATTTCGTCTGCTGAAGCAAGAACGGTCTTCAGCGCCAGCATCACGCGGGCCAGCTCACCGTTGGAGGCAATCGATCGCAAGGGGCGTGCCGGTTCACCCGGGTTGGGGGCAAATTGAAATTCGCAGTGATCGAATCCGGTCGGCCCGGGATCCGTGTCGGTCATCAGGTCCACATCCACCCGGCTTTGTCGGAATCCGAGTTCCCCCAAATGCTGGGAAACGGCCCTGCTGAGGCGTGGAATCGCCTCCCGACGTTGTCGGGACAATTGGCCTCCAATGTCCACCAGCTTTTTGTCGATCGCGGCGAGTTCAGTCGACAATTTTTCTGCCCGTTCCTCCAGACCTTCCCACTCGGCCAGCTTGAGCCGGCACGACTCTCCAAAGGCCAGGACGTCGCTCAGGGTGGTTCCGTATTTTCTCTTGAGCGACTGGATCAGGTTGATGCGTTCCTCAAGTTCCTGAAGTCGTTCCGGGTCCAGCTCCAGCCGATCGAAATACCGCGAAAGCAGCGTGTTTAATTCGTGAAGCGCCTCGGTCACCGCAAGGTGGGCGTTCGACAGGTCGGCGGTTCCCGGGTCATGCCGTTGGATTTCGGTCAACACCCGACCCAGGCCCCCGACCCGGTCCAGGATGGAATCCTCGCCGTCGCTGAGCAGGGACTGTGCGGCCTGGGTGGATTCCATGAGGCGGGCGGCGTTGGAAATCCGCTGAAATTCAGCAGTCAGGACTCCTTCCTCCTCCGGGGAAAGTCGGGCCGCTTCAATCTCCAATGCCTGATGGCGAAGCAGTTCCAATTGCTGGTGGTGGGCGGCATCATCGGAAACGAGCGAGGCGCGTTCTGCTGCGAGCTCCTTGCGGCGGTCCCATGCCGTTTCCCATTCCCGCCGAAGAGCTTCCAGGGACGCAAATGCGTCCAGAATGGCCAATTGCCGGGTCGGTTGGAGGAGGGATTGGTGCTCGTGGGGGCCGTGCAGGTCGACCAACCATTCACCCACGCGGCCAAGAACCGCCACCGACGTGGGAGAACCATTGATGAATTGGCGGTTGGTTCCGGTTGTCGTAAAGGAGCGACGGATCCGGAGTTCCCCGGTTTCGCCAGGGTCGAGCCCATTTTCATCCAGGAAATCGGCCAGAGGTGCGGTCAAATGCCGGGTATCGAACACGGCTTCGACGGTGCAGGCGTCTGTTCCACTTCGGATCAGGGCGCGGTCCGCCCGCTGTCCGATGATGAGGTTGATGGCCCCCAGGATCACCGATTTGCCCGCACCGGTTTCACCTGTGATCACGTTGAAGCCCGGCGTGAGCTCGATCGTGAGGTCGGTCACCAGTGCCAGATTCTTAATCCGCAAGGTCGTCAGCACAGTTCCTCCATTTCTCCCCTTGCATTGCCAATTGCCAACTTGTTTCTACCCCGGTCATCGTTCCGGCATCGATGGCGTTTGAATTTCGGTTTCTTGGGTCCGGTACTTCGCAAGGAGTACCGGTCATCGGCAAGGATTATCCCCCGGCATTTTTGGAGAATCCGCGGAACCATCGGCTCCGGCCCTCCATCTATGTGGCGTCCGATGTCACACGGCTGGTGGTGGACACCACCCCTGACTTTCGCACACAAATGCTGCGCGAAAAGCTCGGCTTTCTGGACGCCGTCCTGATTACCCACGCCCACGCCGATCATGTGATGGGAATGGACGATTGTCGTCGGGTCTGTGATCTGAGGGGTGGATCGCTGCCCATTTATGCCTCCGAGGAAACCCTTGCCGCCTTGAGCCGGGTCTTTGTCTACGCGTTCGACGGGCGCCCCATTCCGAAGGGCTATTTTCACCCGGACCCCCGGCCCATCACCGGCCCCTTCGAAGTGGGAGACATCCGCATCACGCCCCTCCCCCTGCCGCACGGACGGATGACGACCCTTGGGTTTCTCTTTCAGCAGGGGAAGGCCTCCCGGTTGGCGTACCTGAGCGATTGCAACGCCATTCCGGAAGAGGTGCTGGAGCGGGTGCGGGGGGTGGAGGTCGTGGTATTGGATGCCCTTCGCCGACAGCCACATCCCACCCACATGTGCCTGGATGAGGCCCTCACGGCCGCCCGGCGCATTGGGGCTGGAAGGACCTATCTGACCCATTTGACTCATGATTACGATCATGACGTGGACCAGTCGGATTTGCCTCCGAACGTCTGGCTGGCCTACGATACCCTCCGGGTTGAAATTGACTAGGCTCCCCCAATGGGTCCCTCCCTTAATTACCAATTCTGGCGTGTCGTTGTTCGAAGCCTGGCGCGGGTGGCCTGGGACCTGAAGATTTTCAATGTCGAGCGGGTTCCCGCCACCGGTCCGGTCATTCTTGCCTGCAATCATGTTTCTTTTGCGGATCCGCCGTTGGTGGGAGTGGGCATTCCGCGCCCGACCCATTTTCTTGCTCGGGACACGCTGTTTCGAAACCCCGTTTTTGGGGCCTGGCTACGATCCCTGAACAGCATCCCGGTGGATCGGGACGGGGGCGGGGCGGGTGGTCTGCGTGCCGTGCTGGGTGTGTTGGAGCGGCAGGGGATGATCGTCCTTTTTCCGGAGGGGACACGCTCCGCCGATGGTCGGCTGCAGCCCGCCCGCCCGGGCGTCGGACTCATCGCCCTCAAGTCCGGGGCACCGGTGGTTCCGGTCCGTCTTTTTGGACTGCACGAGGCATGGGGAAGACATCGAAAACTGCCGGGACCCGGACGGGTGATCATCAAATATGGTCATCCCCTGCGGTTGGATGCCGAAAACGGCCGGATGACGGGATGGAAGGGAGTTCCCACCCGGGGACGCAACCAGTGGGTGGCGGAGCGGATTATGGAGGCCATTCAAGAGTTGGGGCCGGATGAGGAAATCGGTCAGTTCCCGAGCCGTCGATGACCGGGGGGAATAAATCTCCCGTTGCCTCCATCGAACCCTTTCACCGCTATTGCCGTTGAGCAGACCTGCTTCTAGGTTCAAGGCCGATTTTAAGCAGTTGTTTGTGACATGAACGAAACTCCCATCGATTCCAAGCCCACCGTTGCCACTGAATCCGCGCCCAACGAAGGCACGCCCATTCCCGAAGGCCAGGAGTTGGCGAACGCCCGTGCGCAAGCCGCAGAGAACTACGACCGGTTTGTGCGCCTCACCGCGGATTTCGATAACTTCAGGAAGCGGGCCGCCCGTGAGCGGGAGGATGTCCGCCGGGCGACCTATGAATCGCTCCTGTCCCGCCTGATTCCTGTCCTGGATAACTTTGAAATGGCATTGGCGGCCGCCGATCAGCCTCAATCCAACGTTGAAACCATCCGGGCCGGGGTCTTGATGATTCACCAGCAATTACGGTCCGCCTTTGTCGATGCGGGTCTGGAGGAGTTGAATGCCCAGGGGCAGCCGTTTGACCCGTCGCTGCACGAAGCCGTTTCGCAGCAGGAATCGTCGGAGGTTCCCGAAGGAACGGTGCTTCTTCAATTGCGCAAGGGCTATCGCTTGCGGGACCGGCTGTTGCGTCCGGCCAGTGTGATTGTGGCGAGGAAGCCCGAGCCGACCGCGACCGTCCCTGTGGAGTAATCGCCATGTCCACCCACAAGAAGCGGGACTATTACGAGGTTCTTGGCGTTGAACGGGACTGCTCTCCGGAGGATCTCAAAAAGGCGTATCGCAAACTGGCCGTCAAATACCACCCGGATAAAAATCCAGGCAACAAGGAGGCCGAGGAGCGATTCAAGGAAATGGCGGAAGCCTGGGAGGCGTTGAGCGATCCCCAGAAGCGTGCGGCGTATGATCAATATGGTCATGCAGCATTCGATCCGCGCACACGGGCCTCCAGCGGTGGTGGTGGTGGCTTCCATGATCCGATGGACATCTTTGGCCAGGCGTTTGGTGGCCAATCGATGGGCGACATTTTCAGCAGTCTGTTCGGTCAGGAAACCGAGTCGGGGGGTTCCTCGCGCGGTTCCGACCTTCGTTACGACCTGGAAATCACGCTGGAGGAGGCGGTCAACGGTGTCGAAAAGCACCTGACCCTGACGAAGCCTGGGCTGTGCGGTGAATGCCGGGGGTTCGGCGCCGAAAAGGGTTCCAAAAAAGTGCGATGCACCACCTGCGGGGGCCGGGGGCGGGTCATTTTTTCCGGCGGCATCATTCGCCTGGAAAAGCCCTGTCCCACCTGCAAGGGAAATGGCGAATCCATCGATCGCCCCTGTCGGAATTGTGGCGGTGAAGGCCGGGTGAATCAGACCCAGACGATTCAAATCCGGATTCCCGCTGGTGTGAATACCGGCATGCGCCTCCGGTCCTCAGGCAATGGGGAGGCCGGCCATCGCGGCGGCCCGGCAGGTGACCTGTATGTGGTGCTCAACATTCAGGAGCACCCGGTCTTTCAACGGGAGGGAGACGATTTGTTGTGCGAGGTCCCGGTGGCGTTTACCCAGGCGGCGCTCGGTGCTGAAATCAATGTCCCGACGCTGACAGGCAAGGCCCAGATTCGCCTGCCGGCCGGGACCCAGACGGGTGCGCTGTTTCGGTTGAAGGGTCGGGGTGTCCGGAGCCTGCAAGGCTCAGGTGTTGGCGACCTGTTGGTGAAAATTTCGGTGGAGGTTCCCACCCGGTTGAATGCAGCTCAACGGGCAAAATTGGAGGAATTTGCCCATCTGTGCGATGACAACGTCAATCCGCAGGGGCGCAGTTTTTTCGAGCGTGCCCGGGAATTTTTTGGCTGAGACCTGCTGAAGTTCCAACCTCCTGACGCCGGCCCATGCACCGGTTTTATCTTCCTCCTGTCCGGACCCCGGGCGAATTCCTGTCGCTCGCCCCGGACGATGCGCACCACGCCGTCCGGGTGTTGCGGCTGGGGGCGGGGGACCCGGTGGTGATTCTGGATGGCGCAGGGTCCGAGTTTCGAGGGGTCATCCAGTCTGCAGGCCGGCAGGACGTGTCGGTTCGCATCGTCGAAACCCTCCGGCATCCCGCACCGCCAACGGAAATCACATTGGTTCAGGCCATCGCCAAAGCCCAGGCCATGGACGGGATCGTCCACCGGGCGGTTGAACTGGGCTGCGCCCGGATTCAACCGCTGCTGTCCGAGCGATCCATCAGTCGTCCGGATGACCTGGAGGCCAAACGTTCCCGATGGCAGGAGATGGCCATTGAAGCTGCCAAGCAATCGGGAAATCCGTGGCTGACCGTCATCAAGCCCATCCTTACCCCCCGGGAATGGCTGGCGTCGCCTGAAGGTGGCGGTTTGACGATCATCGCCTCGCTGTTGGACACCCCCGAGCCGATGGAGAGCATCCTGTCGTCAGGGGGAGGCGGGGTTGGTTCCCTCCCGTCGCGGATGGCGCTGGTGGTTGGACCGGAAGGCGATTTTACTCCGCAGGAATATGACGGGTTTCGTCAATCGGGAGCCCGGGCCGTCTCGCTCGGTTCCCTGGTTCTTCGGGTCGAAACGGCGGCCGTTGCGCTGCTGGCCATCGTGCAGTACGAATTGAACCGGCGGAAAGGCGGTGGGACACCACCTCCACCTTGAGTTGCAGTGCGGCCAACGACCTGCGTTGCGATTGCGTTTCCAGCCCCAATCGAGGCACACTTTTGCAGGATGACGCCTTTACCTGTTCCCGTGGAGTTGGGTTACCGGATGCCTGCGGAATGGGAGCCCCACGCCGCCACCTGGCTGACCTGGCCGCGACCCGATGGAATCAGCTTTCCCGATGGATATGACGCCATTCCTGGGGTTTACGCCCGCTTCATCCAGCGCCTCACCCTCCATGAAGCCGTCCACATCAATGTGTGGGATGCGGAGATGGCCGAATCCATCCGTGCCGTTCTCCTCCGCCATCAGGTGCCGCTGGAGGCTGTCCATTTCCATGAGTTTCCCAGTTACGAACCCTGGTGCCGGGACCACGGGCCCATCTTCATTGTTCGCGATTCCCCGGCGGGACGCGATCGAGCGGTTGTTGACTGGGATTACAATGCGTGGGGTGGAAAATACCCGCCTTACGATCTCGATGACGCGGTTCCCCAGCAGGTCGCCCATCTGCGGGGATTGCCCCTCTTTTCGCCAGGCATCGTCCTGGAAGGGGGATCGATTGAGGTGAATGGGACCGGGACCCTCCTGACCACCGAGGCGTGCCTTCTCAATCCCAATCGGAATCCCCATCTCACCCGCACCCAAATTGAACGGTATCTTCACGATTTTCTCGGCGCGACCCATGTCCTCTGGCTGGGAGAAG
>CAIPFS010000011.1 GCA_903864375.1 uncultured Verrucomicrobiota bacterium | reverse complement strand
CCGACCAGCGAAACGGCGCCCGCCTTTCCCCGGGATGTCGTCTCGCGATCGATCAGCGCCGTCTGACGAACGGCGACTACAATTTGTTGGCGATGGCCTGTGACGAGCCGGAGGCAAACCGGATGATCTCCGCCACACAATTCAGGCAGTCGGCTTGCCTCAGGCGCAACCATTCGAATTCGCGCTGCTGAAAAGCCAAATCCCCAAAAACAATCGTTCAACAGCCTGCCAGGGCAGGTTTGCGTCCGCAGGAGTTTAGACCAGGCCGCCCTTTCAGCGGCAGTTACTGCGCTTTCAATCGGAAGAAAGCACTGGATGCGGTTTGAGCGGGCAGGGTTACTGCGTTGGTTGTGACGGGCCAGACCACACCCGCCGCAGGAGCCCAATTCCCTGTTGTCAACGAAGCTCTCGTTTCAACCGTGTAAGAACGCAATACCGAATCCGTCCACTTGAGAATCAACCCTGCCGGGGAATCAAGTATTTGAGTGAAGCTGGGAGCTTCGGTGGGAATGCCGCCGAGGTAATTGAATCCGGAGGTGGAGCTCACGCTGAACTGCGGAACGTTTGTGCCATTCGCCGTACGAACCACAAGGATGCCCGCCCATTTTACGCCGCTGCTAAAATCACCCGTGGATGATCCCTGCCTCAATCCGTCTGCCGACGAATAGACAACACTCCGGGCGTCAGCGATGGTTTCCGCGGTAAAATTGAGAGTGCCTTGCTGTCCAAAAGTGATGGGGAAGGTCACCTGCCATTCGCCCGGCCCGATGAGATTGCCTTGATAGGCGGTCGTGGCTGTAGCGCCGCCTGAGACGAAACGCAGCGCACTTCCTCCCTCAAAAGTATTGGTTCCTCCGTAAGTTCCTTTCACACCGTTCCACGTGGCGGAGATAAAAAAATAAGATCCGGCCTGGTTGGCAAGACCCGTTCCAGCATAAGGGTCTCCGTCCCCGAGAGCCAGGGAACCGTCAATCACGATTTTCGCAATCAATTGTCCTGACTGCCCTGTCCATGTTTGACCGGCATCCACAGTCAAACTGTCCTGCCATTGGGCGTATGCGGTGGTCGGTTCTATAGCGTTCCAGCTTCCGGCCGAGGTTTGCGCGACGGATTGTCCAGTGGCCTTCAGTTTCAGCAGGCCCACCTCCGCATGTCCCGAGGCTGTGACAGTGATGCTGCCAGACCGGTCCGGATTGGTAACCGGGTAACTTGTCGAAATATTCGTGGTGGCGGTTTTTTCCAAAATGGCATTGGTGACACTGGACACGTAGCCGGGATCATAGGAAGAGCTGCCAACATGAAGGGTGGTGGTTCCCCAGAGTGGTGAAACTCCCGTCGCCACACCTGCCAAAACGACAAGGACTGTCCTGGTAACTTTGTTTAGAACCGTATTTACATTCAATCTGGGATTTTCCATTGGCTTTCGTCTCCACGACCGGCGCGGCCACTTTTTCAGCTTGAAATTTTTCGTCCTGCTTCATCGTTTTGCAACTCATTTTTGGTCTGCCACCTGCTTTTCTCCGGCGTTGGAGGTCTTTGACTCGGAGAGTCAGGGGCTCAATAACACCCAACCCGCAACCGTAATGCCGGGAGCAGTGGGGTTGGTCGGATATCTTGAGCGCCCGCATTATCGAACGTTAGGCAGCGCCTTAGAACACCTTTGAGATTCTCACGGCGGCCTTTACGCCCTCGGGCCGATTCTGAGCACCGGTCTCAAAGTAACAGCTCAGAAAAGCCCGAAACGTATCCTTTTGAATGACAAGGCCAGGACCGATTCCGAAAACGCTCTCTTTTGAATCGGGAACCTTTTGGCCGTCGAGCCGGTCATCCGTCAATTGTTGCAACACGTAACCATTGATTCCGATACGGATATTCTTGAAGGCTTCATAGGACGTGGCGAGATTCAGATATAATGCCTGCCCGGGTTGGACACTATTGGCGTGCAGTTCCTCGTAGGGGCTGCCGTTTTCCGAATTCCACAGATAATTCAAGCGTGCGCTCAATTCGAGCTTTGGTGTGGGAAAGACCGTGCAGGCGTAGTAGGGATTGATGCTGTAAAGATGGCTCCCGGGATTCACCGGGCTACTCGAATCGTATTGGCCAGTGGGAAGATTCACCAAGAAGACAAACCTTTGAAAGAAAGGTTTGCCGAACAGTTTCCGGTTCCATTGCATCACCAGAGGACTGATCGCAATGTCTCCAAGCCCTCCTTTATGAATAGGGGGTAGGAAGCTGGTGTCAAAATCGACGTCCACAATGGGCAGGAGGGCTTCCACACCCAGATAGGCACCGAGCCATCTGTATTCAGAGATATACGCCAGGTGGCTGACGGCGCTGGCCGTTGCGAGCTTGTTTTGACCGGGAACTCTGTCACCGCTAGATCCGGTAAAGTGGTTGGCCTGATAATATTCAACGTTTTCTTCCAACAACCATCCGGGGTATGCGATCGCGTCCGTAAAGTTGTTACCACCAAGGTTCATCGGCGGTAGACTCACCGGCCCGGCCAAGACAATTCTGGAGAAGGCCAGAGTCACAAGGAAGACACGAATTAAAAACCGCATTTTCATGTGTTTTTTGGGAAGAGCAGTGGTGGTTCTATTTTGGAATGGGAGCACTCTGGCCGGAGAACGCGGCCACGAGTTCGGGCGAGGGCACGGTCTGGAAGCCCGGCAAGGCTTCACATCCGCGTCCGGCTAGCAGGACGGTCACACGCGCGATGTTTGCCCCATGGGAGCGAGCAGCGGAGAGCATGAGATCCGTCACACCAACCGGCTGCATTTCCAGCCCGCCAGATCGGCCATTCGGCCCCCAATGCGATCCGGCGACACCCGCACCTTCTGCATTCTTTGGAAAAGGGACGAGGATCATCCCGCACGCTGCCATCGCAGAGAGGATGCCAATCTGAGCGATCTCCACTCCTGCACCTTGGCTGCCGTAACCGCCGCCGCAGGAGAACACGCCGCCGATTTTCCCGACCATTTCATCTCGCAGCCACAATATTTCCAGTGTGGTTTCAATCCGGCGTTTCATCCTTGAGTCCATGCTTCGGTGACGTATCGGCGTTCCTGCGATCACTGAGTCCGCGTCGCGCACATGGTCGCACGACGTTTGCTCCGCTAGCTTCAGTTCAGCGAGGTCGCCTACGATGCTCGCCGCACCTTCATGGACGGCGCGAGCCATACGCTCGGTGTTGCCGTAGGTTGAGCAATAGATGATGAGAATCTTGTTCATAAGGTCATTCTGTGGCTGATGTAAGAGCTGAGGTACGGTTGAGCTAAGCTCCGTCGAGGCTGCGCAAGACTTCTTGATACATAATTCCCTGAATTGTCGCCCCGGTTGTGCTGGCCCAGTCGGCCGCCAACTTGGCCATGACCTGATTGGGTTTATATTCAGTTGGGACTTAGTCAATATGACCGTCACGAGAAAACATGGGTAGTCCCAAGAACGGCTCCTAGTTGGGAAAGTTTGACATTTTCTCCATGACGGGGCGGAGTTGGTCGGCGTTCGGCGAGGTGGCCAGGTAGTTGTTCATTGCGCTGTAGTAGCTGCCGGTGTGCTGGCTCAGAAACGAACCAATGTATTTGCCGTTGACCGTAGTGTCGTTGGCCAGTTCGGCGAGGACCGCGACCCAGGTGGTGACAACCACCCCCGCCGCCGCCATTCGAGTGATAGCGACCGACTCATTCAACGCGTTGAAGGTCGAGGAGGCATCAATAACGGCATAGACATCGTAGCCAT
>CAIPFS010000010.1 GCA_903864375.1 uncultured Verrucomicrobiota bacterium | reverse complement strand
TGCTGCCGGTGTTTGCCGGCCCCCCACCCGCCGCGGTCACGCGGGCGCCGGACGGTGTTCCCCGCCGGGTCTTTGCCATTTGCAATAATCTGGGACTGGTACCTGACCAGTTCTTTCCCACCGCCACCGGACGGGATTATCCGCTTTCCCCTTATCTCGAGACCCTGCGGGATCATCGCGACCAATTCACCGTCTTCAGCGGGGTCTCACATCCGGATGTGGACGGGGGTCATCCGGCGGACAATTGCTTTCTGACGGCGGCGCCGCATCCGGGGCGAGGTGGATTCCGGAACACCATCTCGCTGGATCAGTTCATTGCCGAGCGGATGGGACACCTCACCCGTTTCCCTTCGCTCAACCTGGGGGTCAACGTGGAGCAGGGTTCCCGAAGCCTCTCGTGGACGAGCTCGGGGGTGCTTATTCCGTGCGAGGAAAAGGCGTCGGATGTCTTCCGGCAGCTGTTCCTGCAGGGATCGCTGGTCGAAATGCAGAACCAGGTGCGAAAACTGGAGCTGGGGCAGAGCATTCTTGATGCGGTCGGGGATCAAGCGCGAAGCCTTCAACGGCAGGTGGGCCGACACGACAGGAGCCGCCTGGATCAATATTTTACAAGTGTTCGCGAACTGGAACACCGGATGCAGATGTCGCGGGAATGGGAGAGCCGTCCCAAACCGAGGGTGAAGGCACCGATGCCGCTCGATCCAGCCAGCCCCCGCGAGTATATGGAGAAGGTCCGTTTGATGTACGACCTGGCCCGTCTGGCCTTTGAAACGGATTCCACGCGATCCATTGCTCTTTTGCTCGATAGCGTGAATTCGCCGGTGATTGATTTGGAAGGCACCAAAATCACCGACGGCTATCACAACCTGTCCCACCATGGGAAGACCGAGGCCAAGCTCAGCCAGCTGCACGCCATCGATCAGTGGCACATGCGGCTTCTGGGAAACCTCTTTGGGGAACTGGCGGCGGTGCGCGAGGATGGTGTCCCCTTGCTGGACCGGACGATGATTTTGTACGGCTCGAACCTGGGCAATGCGAACACGCATGTGACCACCAATCTACCGACGATCTTCGCCGGAGGCGGTTTCAGGCATGGTCAGCATCTGGGTTTCGATACCGAGCGAAATTATCCCCTGCCCAATCTCTTTGTATCCATGCTCCAGCGCATGGGCCTGGAGGTGGACCAATTCGCGTCTTCGACCGGCACGATGCGGGGTCTGGAGTGGGTCTGACCTCTGGAGCCATTGCAGGGAACGGAAGGCTTCAGAGCGAGCAGCCTCTGGAGGAGTGGCTCGACACCACCGGCGTCGATGTTGGTGAATTGACATCCACGGCAATGAAAATAGGCTGGTGAAGCCCGAATCCAATGAACCGCTTCCGACCCAATGATCGCTCGCAAGGCAACGCCATGGGAGGGCGCCGACGCAGTGTCGGTAGGATCCGCCGGCTGGTGGTCGCCCTCGGTTTTTTGGTCTCCCCGATCGGCCAGATCATTGCTGCGCCCCTCGGGGTTCCCGTCGGTTCCCCGACGGAAGCGGATTTGCAGCGACGATTTCAGTCCGAGGTCGCTCCATTTTTGGAGACCTACTGTCATTCGTGTCATGCCCGGGACAAACCGAAGGGAGACTTTGATTTGCGACCCTTTCACGGGATGGAGGCCATCCTGTCCGAGGAACGTCGCTGGAAGGGGGTGTTGGATCAGGTCCGGGAGGCGCAGATGCCGCCGGAAGAGGCGAAGCGGCAGCCGACCGAGGAAGAGCGGCAGCGGTTCACGTCCTGGATTCGAGAGCTCCGCTCCTTTGACGCCCACCGGCATGCGGGCGACCCCGGGTTGGTCACCGCCCGACGACTGAACCAGGTGGAATACGACCATTCGATTCGGGATCTGACCGGGGCGGATATCCGTCCGGCGAAGGAATTTCCGGTCGATCCCGCCAATGAGGCTGGGTTTGACAATTCGGGTGAATCGCTGGCGATGTCCCCTTCCCTGCTCAAGAAGTATTTCGAAGCCGGGCGCCAGGTGACGGAGCACCTGCTGCTCACGCCCACTGGTTTTACCTTTGCCCCTTTTCCGATCATTTCGGAAACCGACCGGGAGAAATTCTGTGTCCGGCGCATTGTGGATTTTTACCAGCGACAACCGACCGACGTCGCCGCGTACTTTCTGGCGGTCTGGGAATTTGACCATCGTCAGAGGCTCAGCCCGACGCCAGCGACCCTCGGGGAGTTGGCTCAACACAGAAACCTGAGCGCGCAGTACCTCGAACAAATCCAGGCTGCACTCAAATCGAACACGGAAAAAACCGGGCCGCTCGCTGCCCTTCAGACACTCTTTAACGAGCTGCCGTCCGGGACGGGGGACGGCGCGCGGGTTCGAACCCAGGTGAAAGCGATGGCGGATTGGGTCCGTCATATCCGGGAGCAGGTCCGGGTGAACGTGCCGACCCTCCGGGTCCACGAGATGAACGCGGGAACCCAGGCCTTCGTCCTGTGGAAGGACCGGGAGATGGCGACCCACCGACGAGGCTACGGGGGGGGCGCGCTGAATTTGACCCGGGAGGCGTTGGCGCTCCCGCCCGACAGCCCGGCTGCCGCCTGTTTGACCGTTCCATCCGAAGAGACTCAGCGCGCGGCGTACGAGGCCTCCTTCCGACGGTTCTGCTCCTTGTTCCCCGACGCCTTTTACATTTCCGAGCGCGGCCGGGTCTTCCTCGACAATGACGAGGACAAAAACAATACCGGGCGATTCCTGAGTGCCGGTTTCCACAACCAGATGGGGTACTTCCGGGACGATCAACCGTTGTATGAACTGATTCTGGACGAGTCCGGCCGCAGTGAACTCGATCGGTTATGGCAGGAATTTGAATTCTCCTGCGAGCTCCCCATGCGGATGCACTCCGGTGGAATCTGGTTTGACAGGGCAGAATCGGATTTTGGGACCGACCCTGAATTTGCCTTTGCGCATCCGGCGGACAAGGACGTCGTCTCGGAAGCCAAGTTCCGGCAATACGCCGAGGTATTCACCGCCAAAATCCGGCGTCTCACCTCCGACCCCCAGGTTCTGGAATCCGTCGACCAGCATTTCCGGATCAGCGAAGCCAACATCCGGCGGGTGGAGAAGGAATGGCGCGAGGCCGAACCGCAACACCTGGAGGCCCTGCAGGAGTTTGCCGGACGGGCCTATCGCCGAGGCCTCCAACCGAAGGAACGGGAGGAGATCACGGCATTTTACCGGCGATTGCGGAGGGAGGAGGGTGCCGGACATGAGGAGGCGGTTCGCGACACCTTGGTCAGCATTCTTCTGTCGCCGCATTTCTGCTATCGGCTCGACCTCCCGGTGGCGCGGGCCGGGGCTGCGGACCAGACGGTCCAACCCCTTTCCGACGTCGCGCTGGCCAGTCGCTTGAGCTATTTTCTCTGGGCCAGCACCCCGGACGGAGAACTGCTCCAGCATGCGGCGGCGGGCGATTTACATGAACCCGCCATTCTGTTGGGCCAGGTTCACCGCCTGCTGCGCGACCCCAAGGTGCGGGGTTGGGCCACTGAATTCGGAGGCAACTGGTTGGATTTCCGACGTTTTGAAGAACACAACGCCGTGGACCGCGGTCGGTTCCCCAGCTTCGACCATGAGCTTCGGTCGGCGATGTTTGAAGAGCCGATTCGATTTCTCATGGATGTGGCGCAGGATGATCGATCGGTCCTCGATCTGCTGGAGGGCAGCGACACGTGGTTGAATGCCCCCCTTGCCCGACATTATGGAATTCCCATCCCGGGTCCGGAGATTCCCGCTTCCACCGTCTGGTGGAAGGTCGACGACGCCCGGTTTTATGGTCGGGGCGGACTTCTTCCGATGGCGGTCTTCCAGACCCGGAATTCCCCCGGGCTTCGGACCAGTCCGGTGAAGCGCGGCTATTGGGTGGTTCGGCGGTTGCTGGGAGAGGAGATTCCACCTCCGCCCGCCAAGGTCCCGGAGCTTCCGTCCGATGAATCGAAGCTGGGAGAACTGACGTTGCGCCAGACCCTGGAGCGTCATCGATCAGACAAGGCCTGCGCCGGATGCCACGCCCGGTTTGATTCCATCGGCCTGGCCTTTGAGGGTTTTGGTCCGATTGGCGAACTCCGGAAGATGGATTTGGCGGGCCATCCCGTGGACACCCGGGCGGTCTTCCCCGGAGGCATGGAAGGTCAGGGAGTGGAGGGTATCCGCGACTACATCCGAAAACATCGCACGACGGATTTTTTGGATAATTTCTCCCGCAAGCTTCTGGCCCATGGCCTGGGTCGGACCCTGCAACTTTCGGATGATCTGACCATTGAGGCCATGTGCACCGACGCCGGGAAGAACGGGTACCGGTTCAGCCGGCTCATTGAGGCCATCGTTCTGTCCCCCCAATTCCTCCAGCAGCGGCGTTCCATCGAAGTGACCGGAAAGTAAAAGACACCCCTCCCATGAACACCCCTCCCTCTCCTGCCGCTTCCATGTCCACGGCCCTGCGGACGCATCGGTTGTCCCGGCGCACCTTCCTTCGAGGGGCGGGCGTGGCGATGTCCCTGCCGTGGCTGGAATCGATCCCGGTGTGGGGACAGGAGGCAGCGAAAGCGGGCGCGACGCCCCCGGTGCCAAAACGGTTTGCCACGCTGTTCATGGGGACCGGCATCAATGCCAACCATTGGTGGGCCAAGGGGGAGGGCGCGGCGATGGAATTGGGTGACTGCCTCCAGCCGTTGGAAGGGCTCAAGACCAGGCTCAATTACGTGCACGGCCTGTTCAACAAGGCGGCCACCGGCGTGGGCATTCATCCGGGTCAGACGGGAAATCTCCTATCGGGTGTTCCGCTCCAGAAAGGGGCGGAATTGCATGGCGGGGTCAGTCTCGATCAAGTCCTGGCCAATCGCATCGGTCAGGACTGCGTGCAGCCGAGCTTGGTCCTGGGCTGCGAGCAGCCGACCACGGGCTATCACGAATCCAATTTTTCACTGGCCTACAGCTCCCACATCTCGTGGCAGAATGC
>CAIPFS010000009.1 GCA_903864375.1 uncultured Verrucomicrobiota bacterium | reverse complement strand
GTCCCTCTACTACCTTTTTCCCGATGGCTGGTTGTCCAACGACGATGCTGGACGGCAACAGGGACGGCTGCCCGAGGGCCAGTTCAACCAGATTGCCGTGGGACCGTCTCATCTCGTGGTGCTGGCAGGAGCATCCGGATTTGCCCTCGCGCAAAACGATGAATGGACGCGGCTCCAACTGGATCTCAAAGGTTCCCAACGTCTGATGAGCACCTCCAGCAATGGAGTGTGGCTCAGCGACGGATCGACCGTCTGGAAAGTCACCGGCAGGGAGGCAGCGGTTGTGGGTTCCATACCGGGAATTCAGGTCCTGGACGGCACTGGTCCGGAAGTCGTGGTCTCCACGGGCGAAGGAATTCTCTCCGTCCCAGGAAAGACCCCCGCCCTGCCGCAAAAACTCCCGGTGAACTCCATCCATGGACTGGTCCACGCTCCCGGTGGATGGTGGGCGGCAACCGCCCGGGGCGCCTTTTTTGCCTGGGACGGATCACCCTCCCGGTGGGCCGTGCCCTCCGCCGGAAGCGCCGCGCCCGCTCCTTCCATCCGGTACTTTGCCGGACGCCGCTGGCTGGCGGACGATGACGTCGTGGGCGTAGCCCCGGACACGACCGGCACGGTGTGGATGCTGACCCGCACCGCCCTCCAGGCGGTCAAATACCCGGAATGGAACCTCGCCGAAAAAGCGGAATGGTTTGAACGAAAGGTCCGGTCCCGGCACATCCGTTTCGGACTCACCGCCGAGCGTCGGCTGCCGGTTGCAGGCGACATTGCCTCCAGCGAAATGATCGATACGGACAACGACGGTGGCTGGAGCTGTTACTGGCTCGCCAGCCAGGCGTTCCGCTACGCCGTAACCCGCAACCCACAAGCCAAGGCCTGGGCCTGGGAAACCTTCGGCGCGCTGGAACGGCTCCAGATGATCCACACCAATACGGGATTTCCTGCCCGGACGATGGAACGAACCGGATTCAAGGTGTCCGACCCGAACGAATGGCACGTCGCTCCCGATGATCGATGGGAGTGGAAGGGCACCACCAGCAGCGACGAAATTGCCTCCCACCTCTTTGCCTATTCCGTGTTGTGGGAATGCGCCGCTGATTCCGAGCCCGAACGGGACCGCATCCGCAATGTTGTGAATCGCATCGCCACCCACATCCTCGACCATGGCCTCTACCTGATCGACGCCAATGGAAAGCCCACCCTCTGGGGGCGCTGGCATCCCGAATACCTCAACGCCTTTCCCCCGGCGGTCTTCGACCGCCGCTTGAACTCCGCGGAGATCATCGGACTGCTTCAATTCGCCTACCGCATCACCGGATCCGAGCGCTTTCGAGACATGGCTTTCGAATTGCTCGAAAAGGACGGCTACAAGAAAAACATCTCACTTCCCATGGGAAAACTGGGTGTATCGGTGGTCGTTCATCAGGGCGTGGAACTGGGCGACAGCTGGAACCACTCCGACGATGAACTGGCCTTCATCGCCTACTGGGTGCTCTGCCGCTACGCGCTGACTCCCGAACTCAAAACTGAATTTGTGGCCGCCGTGAACGACCATTGGCAACTGGAACGGAATGAACGGTACCCTTTCTGGAACTTCGCCGCCGCCGGTTGCGGCCTTCAGGAATATGACACCCCGGGAGCCCTATGGACCTTGAGGGGAATTCCACTGGATACCATTTTCTGGCGGATGGAAAACTCCCACCGGCTCGATCTCACCCATCTGGCCAAAAATTTTCGGGAACAGGAAATGGCCGAGTTACTGCCTCCGGGTGAACGGCAATACGTCCGATGCAACACCCAGCCGTTCATCCTGGATGGCGGCGACGGCGGACATACCGAGTTTGCTGGCGACGAGTTTCTGCTCGGGTACTGGATGGGACGATTTGTTGGCGCCATCAGTGGTCCGGTTCAAGAACCCCGCTGAGCCTCGGCGGGAAGCCGGTGCTTCAATCCATCTGCAACGGACGGGATTTGCCGACAGCCCGTCGGGAAATTCGGTGAGATGAGGACGTGGGCTTGACATGGGAGTTTCGGAAGGGTGGCGATGATAGACGCCGCCTACCCGACGAACCTGACGTCCGCTCCTGGAAATCGAAACCGTCAAACGCTCCGACACCGCACGGGGTCTCAAAAATGTTGTCGGAAAATACAGGGTGGCGTCCATGGTTATAGGATGAATGAAATGGGCGACGGCGAGCTTCTGGCTCAGTATTTCCACGAGCATCGTGAGGAATGCTTTCGAGCGCTCGTGGAAAGACATTCCCGGATGGTCTACGGCTGCGCACGACGGCAGGTTGCCGATCACGCCACGGCCCAGGACATTGCCCAAGCGGTCTTTCTTCTTCTTGTCCGCAAAGGCTCCGGTCTGAAGCGCCAGACTTCGATAGCCGGCTGGCTGTACCGGTCCACGACGCTCATCGCACGGGACACCCTCAAACAATCCCGACGCAGGGGATCACGCGAGTATGAAGCCATGAATCCCGACCACGAACCGCAACCTTTGAAGGAGCCTTCGACTGACCATGGGGCCTGGGTCGAACTCGTCGATAGTCTTGACGCCTCCATGGACAGACTGTCCGAACCCGACCGAAATGCCCTGCTGCTCCGGTTCTTTGAAAACCGAAGTCTAAAAGAGGTGGCCATCTCGCTTGGATTGACTGAAGACACGGCACAGAAGCGGGTTAGTCGATCACTCCAACGCCTTCGAAGGCTGCTTGTCCAACGTGGTGTCGCCATCCCCGCTGCGACGCTCGCCAGCCTTGTCTCCGCGCATGGGGCGCCGGCTATCCCGGCTTCGACCCATGCGCTGTTATTGAGCTCCGGCTCCGCTGCAGCGGTTCCTTCACTCGCCGTCACCACCCTCCTGAAAACCTCACTTGGATCGATTCTCATGAACCAGTTTAAAACCGTCGCCATCATTGCTCTGGTCGCCCTCTGCGCGACAGGAGGAGTCGCAACCTATGCCCGGCAAACGCGGGGAAAAGTCCCCAGCAAACCCATGATGGTGGCCGAAACGCCGCTGCAATTGTTAAATCTTCTGGCGGAATCTGCGGCCGCTTACGACGGGGCGAAACTGAGTTCCGCTGTGCACGTGATTGGCCAGGACCGTCGCCAAAGACTTGAGGCACTGACCCAATGGGTTGACAGTGTGGGGGCCTTCGATCGAGCGTGTCGTAAAGCGTTCGGAGACACTGCGACCGAGATCGCACTTTGGAAAGATTCCCCGCCGGTCCTCTACCGGCTCGATTTCGGACAAGAGAACATCGCAGATGCCAATCAGAAAGTTGAAGGTGACACAGCCATGGTAAATATTCAGCGAAAGCCTGGGGTGTGGCAGTTCATTCGCTTTGAAAAGGTGGATGGACGTTGGCAGATCAACGAAGAGGTGGTCGACGATGTCGCGAGCCCCAGCGATGCCATCAAGTTCTCCATCCAGGCCCCACTGCTCAATCAGATCACACGAGACGTGACTGCCGGCATCGTCGGTTCCCCAAAGGAGGCTCTGGAGAAGTTTATGTCCAGGGCGATCAAGCTCGATGGCGGCCAGTAAAAAGTCGGGCAGTATGTGATTTCGCACCAAGTCAAGGGCTTCGGCCTGCTTATCAGCACGCCGAAGAGCCGGCCATAGCTTCACTCCTGGAAGAAATGGTGTACTGCCTTCCACGGCTGGAGTGCCGGGAAGAGGCGGCCAAGGGCAGCCGCTCTTGGGCAGGTTAAGGATCCCATTGACCGGACCTCCGAAACTGCTCCAGGGGTTGTGAGGGTCCTAGGCGTTGCAGATGGTTGTCGGCCACTGCGGGAAGCCCATCCCCGGTGCGGGGAGGACCGAGCCCGACCGGAGGCAGGGAGGTACGGTAGTCCATTGCGAAGGCCGCCGGGCTAAGAGCCCGTTTGAGAAAGCGCTGTGCGTCAGCGGTGAGGCTCCAACTTCCGACAAACAGCGTTCAGAATCGGGTCATCGAGACTGACAGCCCGAACCTTCTCCCCGATCTGGAGCGCCTCGCGATTTGCTCCCAATTCCGTCAACGCCTCCAGGTGCCGCGCCACGGCCCGTGCAAAGCCGGGATGTTGTCGCAATCGAAACCAATCGCCCGAGGAAAGGGAGGAGAGAGCGGTACGCCCCAGTTCCACGCTCGCCGCCACATCACCATGGTCCCATGCCAATTCTGCCAACAAGAGTTGGTGGAGCGCCCGGTTTTCCGGGTCAACCTCCACCATCCGCTCGGCAACGGCGCGAAGTTCGCGCGCGGGGGGCACGAGAAAAACCGACCGCTGGCTGCGGTAGATTTGAGTCAGCAGACCCAAATAATATCGGGCTAACTCACGCTGGGTATCCGCATGCCCCAGGATTTCCTGTCGCAGATTCGCCAGACGCAGCGCTTCCAATTCGGCAACGGTACCGAGGGGCGGAAGCTGGGGAAAAAGGTCCAACTGGCCGGTGGACGTTGAGTCCCCCTGCCATCGGACCCGAATGCTTCGAAGAACTCGATCTCCCGGCAGACCATACGCCAGATGCCCGTGCATCAGTGAACGATAGTCATCGGTCGACAATGAATGGTCCCGCAGATAGGAGGCCAGATGCGTCGATGCCCGGGAGGAGAGATTCTGGTCTAATTCCAGCCATTGGACCGCCTCCTGGTGCGCG
Organism: uncultured Verrucomicrobiota bacterium; assembly: GCA_903864375.1. GTDB lineage: Bacteria > Verrucomicrobiota > Verrucomicrobiia > Limisphaerales > UBA9464 > CAILNN01. The sequence goes on along the minus strand of CAIPFS010000009.1, from coordinate 3,722 downwards.
AAAAAACCGGCCTGCGCCAGATACTCCAACTGCGGGCGATCATCGGTTTGGACCTCCCCCTTCGAATCGGCAATCCATCTTCCGTTGCTGTCGTCGATGAGTTCCCGCGCCAGCAGGGTCACGGGTCGACCCAGACCAATGCTGTCTAAACTGGACTGAACCTCCGGCAGAGCCGCCCGGGCGAGAACGGCCTGAAGGTTGGTCCCCTGAGGTTCGATGGAAGCGATCAGGATCAGGTCTCGTGGCTGGCTCTGCCAGACGGATATCCGGGGAAAGACGGTGGCCAGCGTCCCGACCACCATGTCCAAAGCCTCCTGTCGATTATCATAGAGATGGACCCACTGAACCATCAACCCGCCGGGTGCCAGATGGCTCCGGCAATCCTGATAAAACTCCTGGGTAAAGAGACCGGCAACCCCACTCATCCAGGGATTGGACGGTTCACTGACAATCACATCGTAACGGGCCCGGCCTCTCTCCAAATAGGATCGGGCATCCTCAATGGCCAGTCTCATCCGGGAATCGGACAGAACCTGATGGTTCCAAGACGAAAACAATCGGGCGGCGTCGGCCACTTCAGGTGATATCTCAACCGTTTCCAATTTCTTCAAGGAAGGGTGCAAAAGCATGGCCCCCGAAGTGATGCCGCTTCCCAATCCGACCACGAGGGCTCTCGACGCCCCCTCGTGAAGAATCATCGGCAAATGTCCCAGCAGCAATTGGGTCGCCATGTCCCCCGACGTGCTGGCATCCGGCTTCCCGTTGACCCGGAGGTTCAACTGCTCACGGCTGCCATCATTCCATCCGTTGATGGAAACGGTGGAACCGCTTCCGTCGCGATGAAAGAGGAGATGATACTGGTCCATCACCTTTCCGAACTCTTGAAGGGAGGAAACGGAACCGGGATTTCGCCAAAGCCCGAGTGTGAGGGATCGATTCCAGGATTCAGAAAACATCCTTTGAGAGAGCAACGGACCGACCACCAGGACGAAAACAACGGACGCCATCCGACCCGCCGGAGATCTCAGACCAAATCTCCAACTCGACCGGACCTGCGACGGTGCCGGGTGCCAGGACAGGATGGCGGCGGCCAGATTGATACCGATACCCACTCCAAATACTCCTGCAAGCCCCAGCCGGGGAAGGAGTATAAGTCCGGTCACGCCCGCCCCGACGACAGCTCCGATGGTGTTCCAGGCAAAGACCCGTCCGAGGTGAGTTCCACTCGAGGACAGGCGGGGTGTCGCCAGACGGGTGGCCACCGGGAGAACGGCTCCCATCAGGAAGGCCGCGGGAAACATGACGATGAGGCAAACCGTCGCCTGAAGCAGCAGATGAACCGGATAGGAGGTCGGGTCGGGCTTGAGGAATGCAGAGGCGCGGCCAAACCAATACGGCAGCATGCCGTAGAACGGCAGGGAGACCGTGACCCAGCCCCCGATTGCCAGTTGAAGCCTCTGGAGACACTCCCATCGGGAGGACTGCCCTGCGCGTCGGGCAATCCAGGCCGAACCGGCGGCCAACCCCAGGATGAATGCCGCCAGCATCAGGGAAAACGCGTGCGCCGTCGATCCCAGGCACAGCGCCAGCAACCGCATCCAGGCCACCTCGTAAACCATGGCTGCACTCCCGGAAAGTGCTGCCACCCCGAGCACCCGGTTCAGGTTCTCGCGATCCTTCGCTGAATCCGGCAGCGGCGTCGGACGGGACCGATCCGGTCGATCCGCCGGGTGTCTGGCCAAGCCGAATGAATTTCGGACACTGAAGGAAACCACGGCCGCAAAACAATTCATTGCAGCGGCGAAACCGAGGGAGTGCTTGAGACCCGAGGTCGGAATCAGAAGGAAATCGGCCAGAAGACACCCGACCGCACCCCCAAGACTGTTGAGCGCATAACAACGGGCGATGCCGCGTTCCAATCCCGATTCCTCACGGCTGAACGATCGGATCAATGCAGGAAGGGTCCCCCCCATGAGGATGGTGACCGGCAGGACACAAAGCACAGCCACGGCGAATTTGAGACCGAACAACGCCGGCGACGAGGCATCGACGTCCCCTGCCAGAAGGACGTACGCCCGCCTGGCCCATGCAACCACCACGGGAAATCCAAGGGCATAGCCTCCGATCAACAATTCCAGCAGGGCGAACAGCGCCAGGGGAGGACCGCTCCACCGATCCGCCATGCGCCCCAACCACGCATTTCCAAGGGCCAGCCCCCCCATGAAGGCCAGCAAAACCACCAGGGAGGCATGACCGTCCTGGCCTAAAAACAGGGCAAGACTGCGGGTGAAGAGAATCTCATCACTCAATGCCGCAATACCGGACGCCAGCACGCAGGCGCCCAGGCTGGCGGCAGAAGTGCGGTACCGGAAAGGCATGGGCGAAGGAACCTACCGATCGAAGGCTGCCGCGACAACCACGGGTGCGATCGGGATCCCTCGCCTCCCGGTCCCGCTTCATCGATGCGGCGATCTATTCCGTTTCACCGCGGTATTTCTTCTCGCCTGCCGGTACGGCCAGTGTCAGGACATTCTCGCGCGGCGGAAGCGGACAGGTGGCAAACGGCGTGAAGGTGCAGGGCGGGCTGTAGGCAAAATTGAAGTCAACGGACAGTCGTCCATCCGGTCCAGGTTTGGCCACGTGCAGGAACCGTCCACCGCCATGGGTGGTCAGCCCGGCCGTTCGATCCTTGAAGATCAACCAGAGGTCGTGGGTCTCGTCATCGTCCAGCGCCAGCAGCCGGTGGGTCTCCCCGGCCACTTCAAAGGTCACCGCGCCCGCCACCGTTTCGGCCTTGACCGCCCCCGTGACGTCGGTGATTTGGACGGTCGTCCCAGCGGGAACAGCTTCAAACCGACCGTCCAATCGCCAAGCCGGTTGATAGGGGAAATAGTCCAGCCCCAGGAAATGGATGCGCGAAGGAGCCAGGGGACTTTTGACCCGAATCCCCAACCGTTCGCCTCTCTGGACCAGATAGAAACGGAGTTGGCCCACCGTCACGACGGTAGGTACGGTTCCAGCGTGATCCGAACGGAGGTTCAAGCGTTCCACGCGGGAATGGTCCGCCGTCACTTCCACACCCGGTTGGGCGATAAACTCAACCGCGGAGCCCGTCCGGACAAAGGAACCGACGGTGGGAGGGGCCAGTTGAGGAAGCAGGACGAAGGTGTTGGACGCATTGGAGCCCAAGGTCGAGGTTCCCTCTGGAAGCCAAAAGAGACCGACCAAAGTGGCCCAACCATTGGTTCCGGCAATGGACTCCAACCGCTTGGCCTTCCACGCCGTCCAGTCCGGTGGTTCAGGCAAGAGCTCGGTGCCACTCGCAGACCCCATCCAGGCCATCAAAACCCCAGGAAACAGAACCAAAGCCAAGCCCCATAAACGGCGCATGAGCCGACAATGAATCATTTTCAATCGCTGGCAAGAAGGGTCAGGCCACTCCCGTCCGCCGGGTGAGTGGAATGCCTAGGTCCATGTTGAAGGCAGACCTGCCTCCGCTTAAAACGGCATGAATCGGAGGTTAAGGCTGCGCTCAATCAACCAGCCACCAGCCACACCCAGGATGAGGAACGACCCGCCCGTCACGGCCAGGCGTTGATAGCACCAGCTTCGCCTCAGGGCGTACGCCAGCGGAAGAAACAAGGCGACCAACGTCAACTGGCCCAGCTCCACTCCACCATTAAAGCCGATCAACCCCTGCAACAACGCGCCACCCGACAGAT
>CAIPFS010000008.1 GCA_903864375.1 uncultured Verrucomicrobiota bacterium | reverse complement strand
TTCTCTTTTCCTGGTATCAGTCCGAGAAGGCGGGTTATTAGGGATTAGGATTAAGATAGAGACGGCATATTCCTATGGAAAAGCTATACTTTGGACAGGCGATGGTTGGTACCAGGGATCTGTCTGCCAGCGGGTGATGCCTACCGTCCGCTCACCGCAATGGTGTTGGCGGTGGAAACCAACTCGGGTCCACGGTTGGGGTGGAAACGGGCCACCACCGTGACGACTTTGGCCTTCGGCACCTTGTCCTCCCATCTGAGGGCCATTTGATAACCGGCACCCAGCGTGGTGGTCGCGGCAAAGGGCTCCAATTCATTCGCGGAAAAGCTCCAGACGCGCAGCGGTTTGGCCTCGGTCAGCTTTGAGGGGACGACCGCTCCGTCGAACATCCAGATTTCAAGGCGGCCCGACTTCAATGGAACCCCCTGGGCCTTGCTTCGAGCAGAGGCATAAACCCGGACACCGATGCCATCCGGTCCCGGATGATTGTCGAGGCGGATGGCAGCAGGAACTGCGAAGAGATGCAGCTCCGAGGGAGATCCGCCACTCCCGCCATCCAACGATCCACAGCCTGGGAGCATCGTCAGCACGGCCAGAGTGGCAGCCCCCCTCACGATCCTGCCGGTGCCGTGGGGATGCCGGGAACTCCTCCGGTCGTCCGACTCAGACCTCACTGGGGTCCCCTCTCTCCAGCGGGGGCTTGAACCGGTGCAGGCGTGTTATTGGTCGGATACAGGTGTTCCAACAACTTCCGCTGTGTTTCATCACCCCGCAGGAAACTGCGGAAGCCGGTTCCATCCAACTCTTCCCGGGTCACGGCATCGGGACTGCGGAGAGCGACCGGCGTCTGCGGGTTCTCAAGAACCTGCGGGGTCAAAAGAATCAGCAGCTCTTTTCGCTGATGAATCATGGAGCTGGAGCGGAAGAGGACGCCCAGATAGGGAATGTCTCCCAGGACCGGGAACTTTTTGACCCGGCGATCATCGGAGGTGGAGATCAGTCCACCGATGATGATGGTCTGCCCGCTTTGAGCGCTGACCGTGGTGCTGGCCTTCCGTTGATTGATGATGGGAACACTTGTGGACCCATTCAACTGAACCGAGGAAGTGCTGAGATCGCTGTTGGTGGTTCCGATCTCCATCTTGACGAAACCATCGGCGCTGATCTTTGGGGTGACCGTCAAGTTCACGCCGACGTCCTCATAGCGATAAGAGGTTGTCAGATTATTCTGCACATCCAGGCGGCTCTGGTCGACCAGTGGAACGCGCTGACCAATGTTGATGGTGGCTGGTTTGTTATCCGCGGTGACAATCTCGGGACGGCTCAGGACCTCCAGCCGTCCCTGGTCTTTCAGGGCGCGGAGGAGAAAATTGAAATCGGTACCAGCGACGGCGGTCGAGAACCCGCCGAGGGACTTCAACTGTTTGGCCACACCGAAATCAGTGCCAGCACCAATGCCTACGTCCCCTTTTTTCCCACTATAATTCCATTCGACGCCCAGGTCGGTCTGGTTGTCGAGGGTGACCTCCGCTAGGAGCACCTGGATGAGGACCTGGGGTTGAGCCTGATCCAGTTCCGTGATCATGGAGCGGATTTGGTCAAAGTACCGTTGATTGGCCGACAACAGCAGTGTGTTGCTGCCGGGTTCGGCCACCACGGCCACTTCTTGATCGAGGGAGCGCTGGGCGGCCAGGGCGACGTCCGCGCCCAGATTCTGAATCATTCGTTGACGTTCCTGGTCGAGGAAGTTCCGGATGGCGGTGGCCACATCCCCGGCCTGGGAATTCCGCATGCGAATGACTTCCGAACTGCGCTCATGGGCTTCGCTGGAATCGAGGGAGTCGATGATTTCGGAGACCAATTCGACATAATGATCGGTTCCGCCCACCAGCAGGCTGTTGGTCCGGGGGTCGATGGTCACGGTCAACGCCACCTGTTCGGCAGTGCCGAGCGTGGCGCTGGCTGAAGGTTCATCATGGGTTGCACCATTGGCATCGGCGACGGGCCGCACGAGCGTGTATTGAACCGAACGCTGTCCGGCAGTACCTGCCGAAGGAGTCATGCGGAAGAGCTGGGTCAGCAGTTCGGCCATCTGGCGGGCATCGGCATTGTGCATCGGGAACACGCGGATCTTGGCCTGTTGAGGCGAGCTGGCATCGAGCCGACGGATGACCTGCTCGATCAATCCCATGTAGTCCACCGGACCGGAGACAATCAATGAGTTCATCCGGGCGTCCGGGGTGATGAGCACGGACTCCTTCAAGGCGGCGGTGATCAGTTCCCCGCCATCGTCGCCGCGGGTGATGAACTGGAGGACCGACTGTGCGTTGGGATTCTGCTCATTCAGGGCCGGCGGTTTGCTATTAAGAGCCGTGTTCAAGATGGTTGAGAGCGCATCGGCGCGGGCGAACTGGAGTGGAAACACACGAATTTCGCTCGTCTTTGCCACCTGATCGGTGTCGAGCTTGGACACCAACTGCTGAATGCGCTGGGCGTCATTTTCGCCGCACGAGACCACGATGGCATTGATTCGGTCATCGGCGCTGACGGCGATAGGCAGGGCCTGATTGGGTTGTCCCTCCCGGAAAAGGCCCTGAATGGTCTGGGCCACCTTGCGGGCATCCCCCTTGGCGAGCGGGAAGACGTGAATGGCCAGCCCGTTGTCCACCTGCTCGGAATCCAACCGGTCCACGAGGGATCCGACGGAGGCCAGGTCGTCAACCGATGCCCCGACCAGAAGGGCATTGACCCACGGATCGGCAACAATCGTCACGGGTTCTACCGTTTCACCCTTCACCCGGGGAGGGCGGTTGGCAAAAATGGGCTGAAGTGTGGACTGAAGTTTGATGGCGGTGGCCCGCTGGAGTGGGAAGACCTTGAAGTTGAGCCGGGCGAACGAACTGTTGGCATCCAGCTGCGGCAACATTCGGTCGACCGCTTCGAAGGCCTCCTTGCCTCCGGTGACGAGGAGGGCATTGATCCGGTCGTCAGCGATCACGCTGGCCGGGATGGCCCGCAGATTGGAATTCAGGCCCACACTCTCCGCGGTGCGTCGGGCTTGAAAATATTGTTGAAGAGTGGTGGCCAGGGAGGAGGCGCGGGCGTTCTTCAAAGTGTAGAGACGGACAT
>CAIPFS010000007.1 GCA_903864375.1 uncultured Verrucomicrobiota bacterium | reverse complement strand
CTGGGCCAGGAAGTCCAGCTTGCGCCCAATCGGCTCAACCGCGCCCCGGCTTTCCTCATACTGGGCAAAATGACTTTCCAACCGGGTCAATTCCTCGGAGATGTCGCTTCGATCCGCATAAAAGACCACCTCGCGGATCACCCGTTCATCGTCGGCGGCAACCGCCGTCAGTCCGGCGGCCGCGACACGGCTCAACAACTGTTCCCGGAGCCGTTTGCCCGCCTCCGGCAGTTGCGTCCGGATGCGTTGGAACGCCACGCGCATGGCCCCGATTCTCAGGTGAAGATCCGCCGCGAGTGCCTCCCCCTCCCGGTGTCGCATGGCGTCCAATCCCGCCAGAGCCTCCCGCAGCGAGCCCGCGATGACCGGCCAGAGTCCCTCCACATCGGTTTCGGGACTGGAGGTATCGAGCACACCGGGACAGCGCAGGAGCACTTCGAGGGTGACCGTGGCGGGCATGCCCAGGCTGTTGGCCAACTCCGTCAACCCGGCATGATAGGCCGCCGCGAGGGTCCGGTTGATGCGGGTGGCAGCCCCCGCTGTCTCGACCTGAAGTGTGACGGAGGCTTCAACCCGGCCCCGCCCCACCCCCTTGAGGATCTCATCCCGAACACGGCTTTCCAACCCGTCCAATTCCCGGGGCATCCGGACGAGCACCTCCGCCTGTCGGCGGTTGACTGATTTGACTTCGACGGTGACGCGGGCTCCTGCGATCGCCCGCTCTCCCCGTCCGTAACCCGTCATGGATCGCATGCCGGGAATATCGTGTTTGAAACCCGTCATGGCCAAGCTTTTCGGGCGGCACAGCGGGCGGCCCTGCAGGCGGCCCCCATCGTCGGGGATATCGCAAAATTTTTGGGAGCACACCCGGGCTGACTTGACCCTGCCCCGTCCGTCCGTGCTTACATCTCCACGGACCCATGTCATCGCTCGCCGCCGCGTTCGCGCACTCCGCCCGTCAACATCCGGACAAAATCGCCCTGTTTTGGGCCGATGCGACTCATACCTTTGGTGATTTTTCGCGCGGGGCATCGGCCGGAATGCGGGACCTCCAGGAGCGGTGGGGGATCCGGCCCGGGGATCGGGTGGGAGTCCTCCTGAAAAACCGCCCGGAATTTGTCACCGTCCTCGTCTCCATCCTCGCTGCGGGAGCCGTGGTCGTGCCCATCAACCACTTCCTCAAGCCCCCCGAGATTGCCTACCTTGCCGGCGATTCTGGACTCAAGCTCCTGATAACCGAACCGGACCTGCTGGAGACCGTCCGGGAAGCAACTCTCACCACCCCCATTCCCTCGGTCTTGAGCCTGGAGGACTGGGCCCGTCCGGATTCAAACACGGCCCTGCTGGACCCTGAAACCTGTCAGACCGATCCCGGCCGACTGGCCCTGCTGGTGTATACCAGTGGAACCACCGGGCATCCCAAGGGAGCAATGCTGACCCACACCAACCTGCTGGCGAATGTCGAATCGTGTCGTCAGGTCCTGCAGGTGGTGGAGTTCGATCGGTTTGTCCTGATGCTGCCGATGTTCCACAGCTTCATGCTCACGGTTTGCATCCTGCTGCCGCTGCTGGTGGGGGGCTCGATTGTCCTCATCAAATCGGTTCACCCCCCGAAGGCGATGCTGGACGAGATGATCACCCATCAGGGAACGGTCCTGCCCGCGATGGCCGCCATCTTCAGACTCCTCTCCCAACTTCCCCCCCAACTGAACCTCCCCCTGCGGCTTTGCATCAGCGGCGCGGGACCACTGCCGGGCGAGATTCTGAAGTCTTTCGAGAAGCGCCATCCGAAGGTCCCATTGATTGAAGGCTACGGCCTGACCGAGGCCAGCCCTGTGGTGGCCGTCAATCCGCCCGGCGGACGATGCATTGCCGGTTCGATTGGACCGGCCATTCCCGGGGTCGAAATCAGCATCCGCGACGAGACAGGGATTGAACTTCCGGACCAGTCAACGGGAGAACTCTGGGTCCGCGGTGCCAATGTCATGCAGGGATACTGGAATGACCCGGTTAAAACTGCCGCCACCCTCGAGCAGGGATGGCTGCGGACCGGAGATTTGGGGCATCGGCGTCCGGACGGTTACTTTGTCATCACCGATCGAGCCAAGGACATGCTGAAACCCAACGGCATCAACGTCTATCCGAGGGAGATTGAAGAGGTCATCCAACAGTTTGCCGGAGTAAAGGAATGCGCGGTGGTGGGGGAACCCGACGAGCGTCGGGGTGAACGTCCGGTGGCCTTCCTCGCCCTCGATCCGGGTGCTCCCTATTCCGAACGCGCGCTGCTGGATTGGCTGAAGCAAAACCTGGCGGATTTCAAGCTCCCACGGCGGGCCATTGTTCTCCCTGCCCTGCCGCGGAATGCCACCGGCAAGATTTTGAAGACGGAGCTGCGCAAGTTGTTGAAGGAAGGCGCTTGAGCTGCGCGTGTCGACTGCGAGCAACTTGTCCAGGACCCGGTCCAACCACTTCCGCAACGATCGATTCCACCTCCAGCTGAGAAGAGGCGGATTGATTTTCTGCTTTCCCCCGGGAAGGGGGCGAGAGAAGCTACCATCCCATGAAGTATATCTTTGTGACGGGTGGCGTGGTGAGTTCGTTGGGAAAGGGATTGACCGCCGCAGCGCTCGGCACCTTGTTGGAAAACCGCTCGTTGAAGGTTGCGCTCCAAAAATTTGACCCCTACCTGAATGTCGATCCCGGCACGATGAGCCCGACTCAGCATGGGGAGGTTTATGTTCTGGATGATGGGGCGGAAACCGATCTGGATCTGGGTCACTACGAGCGCTTCACCAGCACCAAGCTGACCCGTCGGAATTCCACTTCCAGCGGCCAGGTGTATCAGCAAGTCCTTGATAATGAGCGGGATGGAGTCTACCTCGGCAAAACCGTCCAGGTGATTCCCCATGTCACGGATGAGATTCAGCGCCGGATTCTTCAGCTGGCCACGGATTCCAAGGCGGATGTGGTCATCACGGAAATTGGTGGAACGGTGGGTGACATTGAAGGCCTGCCCTTCCTGGAGGCGATCCGCGAATTTGCCCTGGATGTCGGCCCGCACAACGTCTGCTTCATCCACGTGACCTATGTGCCGTTCATCAAGGCTGCGGGGGAACTTAAAACCAAGCCGACCCAGCAAAGCGTGGCCAAGCTCCGTGAAATCGGCATCGCCCCCCATCTGCTGGTGTGCCGCTGCGAGCAACCGTTGAACAAGGAGCTTCGCAGCAAGTTGAGCCTGTTCTGCAATGTTCCGTTTGAGGCCGTCATTGAGGAAAAGGACGTCGAACATTCCATCTACGAGGTGCCGTTGATGCTCCAGCGTGAGCGCCTCGACGACCTCGTTTGCAAACATTTCCAGATTGAGGTCCCCCCGGCCCAGATGTCCCATTGGCAGGACATCATCCGGCGACTTGTCGCCCCCCAGCATCGGGTCCGCATCGGGGTGGTGGGCAAATACACCGGACTTCAGGATGCCTACAAATCCGTCCATGAAGCCCTGGTTCACGCCGGCATTGCCAATGACTGCCGGGTGCAGATCGAACCGATCGACGCGGAGGAAGTGGAGAAACCCGACGGTCAAAACCTGCTCAAGGAGTTGGGGGGCATCCTGGTTCCGGGCGGGTTTGGCAACCGGGGTATCGAGGGCAAGATCAAGGCGGCGAAATATGCGCGCGAAAACAAGATTCCCTACCTGGGGCTGTGCCTGGGAATGCAAATCGCCACCATTGAATTCGCCCGGCACGTGCTGAATATGCCCGACGCCAACTCGACGGAATTCAACGAACAGACCCCCAACCCGGTCATCCACCTCCAGGAGACGCAGCGCCACATCAAGCGCAAGGGCGGTTCCATGCGATTGGGCGCCCAGGATAGTGCGATCCGCGGCGGAACGCTTGCCCACAAGCTCTACGGCGTGGACTGCGTCAGCGAGCGGCATCGGCACCGCTATGAATTCAACAACGACTATCGTTCACGCTTCGAGGCGGAAGGTTTTGTCGTCAGCGGCACCACCCCGGACAATCACCTGGTGGAGATCATTGAACTGAGGGACCACCCGTTCTTCGTGGCCTCGCAGTTTCACCCGGAATTCCAGAGTAAACCGACCAGGCCGCATCCCCTCTTTGTCGGATTCATCACGGCGGCTCACGAGCGTCAGCACCATATCCCGCTGCTCGCAAAACTGCCGACGCCCCTCCTGACGACGCCTGTCCCGGTCGGCAAGGACTGATTCAGGCGGCAAATCAAATCACCGGCCCGCTGCCCTTCACGTCAATACACACGATGGAGCCCGCAGCGTTGCGCACATAGACCCGACCGTTGGCAAGAACCGGTACGGTCCAGCATTTCCCGCCGGTGACCTGTGCCCGGGCCAGCTCGGTGTACTTGTCGGGCCTGGCGTCGGCGATGATCAATTCGCCCCGACCGGTGATCCAAATCAGTTTTCCATCGGCAGCCGTCAGGTTGCCCGTCTCGGAGGCGGGCGAGGTCCATCGGACTTTGCCCGTGGCCAGTTCGAGGCACTTCAATTTCGAATCCTTGTCGCCTCCCTGCCCGTCGACGGCGTACAGGAAACCATCAATGGCGACGGCTGATGAAAAGTGGCTGCGCACTTCCTTGTTGGACCAGGACAATTTGGGAGAACCACCCTCAAACTGAATCACGCCGCCACCGGTGCCGTACCCGGACGAAACAAACATCTGGTTGCCAACAATGACCGGATCAGCCGAGTTGACCTCGTAGGAGGTTTTCCAAGGGAAATGCCACAGGGCCTGTCCAGTCTGCGGATCGACCGCCCAAACTTCCTTGGAGCCGAAGATCGCCAGCGCGTTCTTCCCTGATGAGGTAAACGGGACCGGAGTTCCATAACCCGACGCCTCCTTGCCCGATTGCCAGACGGATTCACCGTTCAACTTTTTCACCGCGACACCATGCAATCCAAGATTCAAAATCAAAAGGTCACCATTGACATGAGGGGAGCCCGCAAAGCCCCAATCCGGCGAGGCCAGGCCCAGGTCTTTGGCCAGATTTCGTTCCCACACCACCCGTCCGGTGGCTGCCTCCAGGCACAGGACCCGGCCTGACTTCGAAAGGGTGAAAACCCGGTCGCCATCCACGGTGGGCGTGGCACTGGGACCACCTTCATAATATTTGGGCTCCAATTCCTCGGCATACCCGCGGACCCAAACCTCCAGGCCGGAGGTGGCGTCGATACAATAGATGCGGTCCTCCTTTCCGTTGTTGCCCACGGTGAACAGTCGACCGTCGGCGACGGCGACCGACGAGAATCCGGTTCCGACGTTCTTCTTCCAGAGCTGGCGCGGCTGGCCTCCTGGCCATGCCCCCAACCAGTTCGTTTCCGCGGAGATTCCATCAAAATGGGATCCGCGAAACCGGGGCCAATCCCCGGCTGAAACTGCGTTGCAGGCAAGTCCGACGGCAAGGGTCCACCCAACGAAATGGCGCATCTCGAAACTATTAGATCGGGAAGCGCAAAGGTCAATTGGACACGCGGAGGCCCTTCTCCCGCCACAACTGCACGAATCCCTGTTTCTTTTTGGTGAACTCCGGCGGGAAGTATGGCTGAATTCTCTCCAGCGGCTCTTCACCAACCCAATGCCGACCAAGCGCTTATGCATCTGACCGGGATCGACTGGCTCATCATCGCAAGTTACTTCGCTATCAACATCCTCATCGGACTCTGGTATCGCAAGAAAGCCACCGGTTCGACCGACGAGTTTTTCGTCGGCGGACGCAATGTTTCCTGGTGGCTCGCCGGCACCAGCATGGTGGCCACCACCTTTGCCGCCGACACCCCCCTGGCTGTCACCGGCATGGTGGCATCCTACGGTATCGCCGGAAACTGGCTTTGGTGGAACATGTTGCTCAGCAGCTTGTTGACCGTCTTTTTCTTTGCCCGTCTCTGGCGTCGCGCTGGAGTGGTCACCGACGTTGAGTTCGCTGAAATCCGGTACGCCGGTGCACCCGCCGCCTATCTGCGCGGATTCCGCGCCCTTTACCTCGGAATTCCGATCAACTGCATCATCCTGGGATGGGTCAACCTGGCGATGGTCAAAATCCTTCTGATCGTCTTTCCCGATCTGAGCCTGCACGCCATCGGCATCGACAGCCCCAAGGTGGCTGCTCTCTCCGTGGTTTTTGGACTGATGCTGGCAACGGCGCTCATCTCCACCCTATCGGGACTTTGGGGAGTGTTGGTGACCGACCTGTTCCAGTTCTTTCTCAAGATGGGCATGGTCATCATCCTGGCCTGGTATGCCGTTCACGCCGTGGGTGGCATGGAGGCTCTCAAAACCAAACTCCTCGCCCTGGACACGGTCAAAGGCGGAAGCGGTTCCATCCTCTCCTTCACACCGGAAATTGGCTCGGCGTGGATGCCGATGATCACCTTCTTTGTTTACATCGGGGTTAACTGGTGGGCGACATGGTATCCCGGCGCGGAACCCGGGGGCGGCGGTTACGTGGCGCAACGCATCTTTTCCGCCAAGGATGAACGCCATTCGCTGCTGGCCACCCTCTGGTTCAGCATCGCCCATTACGCCATCCGCCCATGGCCCTGGATTCTGACCGCCCTGGCTTCGCTGGTCCTCTATCCCCAACTCAAGGACAAGGAATCGGGATTTGTCATGACCATGGTCGACCCCAAGGTGTTTCCCCCGGCCCTGGCTGGGCTGATGGTGGCCGCCTTCGCCGCCGCCTACATGTCCACCGTCGCCACCCAGCTCAATTGGGGAGCCTCCTATCTGGTGAACGACTTCTATCGCCGGTTCATCGCCCCGAACGACACGGAAAAGAACTACGTCCTGGCCAGCCAGGTGGCCACCCTGTTCCTCATGGTGGCCTCCTCGGTGGTCACCTACTATCAGGATTCGATCTCTGGTGCCTGGCAGTTCCTGATGGCCATCGGCGCCGGAACCGGCAGCGTCTTCATTCTGCGCTGGTTCTGGTGGCGAATTAATGCCTGGAGCGAGATTTCCGCGATGGGCGCCTCGTTCACAGTTTCCATCTACCTCCAGTCCGGAAAGCTCTGGTCGCAAATGTTTCCCAAGACCGATGTTCCGGGATTCCTCTTCAGCTGGGATCCGGCTGTCTATACCGACGCCAAAATCTTCGCCTACACCGTTCTGATCACGGTGGCCTGTTCCACCGTCGTCTGGCTGACCGTGACCTTCCTGACCCCGCCAGAACCGGATTCCACCCTGCTCGCGTTCTACCGCCGGGTCCGACCGAGCCCAACCCTGTGGGGCCCCATCGCCGCCAAGGCCAGCGACGTGAAGACCAAACAGGATGGACTCCACAATCTCGGCGACTGGTTTGCCGGCTGTGTGATGATCTATCTGACCCTCTTTGGCGTCGGAAAGATCATCTTTGGCGAAACCGGTCTGGGCATTGGATTCCTGGTCGTCGCCGCCCTCGCCGGTGCCTGGGTCTATCGCGACCTCAG
>CAIPFS010000006.1 GCA_903864375.1 uncultured Verrucomicrobiota bacterium | reverse complement strand
CCCCCATAAAAAACCTTCCAAATCGTCATGCCGAGAACAAACCCTTGCCCTTCGATTCGCCCTTCCAGCCGCTATTTCATCACTTTCCACCCCCGCTTAACTGGACACTACTGTGCCGGAGCGCGTCCCGAGCGCACGTTCCTCCGCAGGAGGAACATCGAACGGAGGGCCGCGCCAACCCACGGCGGTCCAAACCACCTCCGATACATCCGGGGTATTGGAGCCGAGCGTGCGTCGACACCCCTCGGCGACTTGCGCCCCACCCATTTCCTCCTTGCCCAGCGCCTCCCTTGTTTCATTAACTCCATGGATTACTGGATTAGATGAGGAGCTCCAGGGGGGTGCGTTCCCAGAGCGGGCCTCGTGAGCGGCAATGCCCCACTCCGGTACCGGTGCCATTCGAATGTTCCAAGCCATCCCGACGCCCCACCATCCCGTTGCCTCGGCGGAGGTCGTCGTGCTCATCCCCACGCCGCTTCGCATTCGTTGCGCCGGCGAGGCCACGTTGGCCCTGGCCGCTACCGACGTTCGCTCCCTTCTCGAATCCCTGGAGCAGCGATATCCCGCCCTTTATCGGTGCATTTGTGACGAAACGGGTGCTGTCCGACGTCATATCAATCTTTTCGTGAACCGTCATCACATCCGGGACCGGGAAGGCCTTGAGACCCGCCTGGTTTCCGGCGACCACATCACGATCATGACCGCAGTATCCGGAGGCTAATCCATGAACGATCGCGTCATTCTGTGCATTGGGACCAAGAAGGGAGTTTTCGTGGCGGAATCATCCCCCGCCCGGCGGGAATTCACCCTGCGCGGCCCTTTCGGGCAGGGCGTGGCCGTCAACGCCACCCTGATCGACAGCCGGGGCACTCCGACGATCTATGCCTCCAGTTGCAATCCGTTCTTCGGAATGAAGGTCCTCCGGTCAAACGACCTGGGCCATACCTTTCAAGAAACGCAATCTGCCCCCGAGTTCCCAAAGGGGGATGGCCGGGCGCTGGCCAATATCTGGTCCCTGGAGCCCGGCAAATCCGAAGGGGAAATCTGGTGCGGAGTCGAACCGGCATCCCTCTTCCGAAGCCGGGACAAAGGCGACAGCTGGGAAATCATCCCGGGAATCAGCGACCACGAACACGCCCGTCAGTGGCAACCCGGAAATGGTGGTCTCTGCATGCACACCATCCTTCGGGACGGCGATCGCGTCCACCTCGGCATTTCCACCGGGGGCCACTACCTGAGCGAGGACGGAGGCGAGACGTTTACCGCCGCCAACAAAGGGGTCGGGGCCGGATTCATGCCCGACCCGTTTCCTGAATTCGGGCAGTGCGTCCATAAAATTGCCGGCCACAAGGACGCTCCGGGTCGGTTGTACATGCAGAATCATGGAGGATGGGCGGAATGGGATGGCCCGGGCGGGCCACGTCCGGACATCGGGGTCCTGCGGAGCGATGACCATGGCCACACCTGGTATTCCATCGCCAGGGGATTACCTTCCGATTTTGGCTTTCCCCTGGTGGTTCATCCGCAGGACCCCGATACCCTCTATGTGGTTCCGTTGGAACCGAACACCCGGACCTGTCCCGGCGGGGTCCCGGCGGTCTGGCGAAGCCGCAATGGAGGTCAATCGTGGGAAAAACTCACCAACGGATTCCCCGACAGGGACAGCTACTTCACCATCCTTCGGGATGCGATGGATATCGACGAACTTCCATCACCCGCTCTCTATTTTGGTACAACAACCGGCCAGCTTTGGATGGGACGCGACGGAGGCGACGCCTGGGAATGTCTATTCGACGCCCTGCCGCCCATCCATTGCGTGAAGGTGGCCGTGGTCTGAAGTGTTGGTCTGTTGATCCGGGCAAGAATTGGACGGCGGCCCGGCGAGCACCCCCTTTCACGGCGCTGGGTGTGCGGTGCCACCGGGTGAAGACCTTTCCCGGAGCGAATCGAGATAAGCATTTTTCGGCGCGGGCCTGGCCGGGCGTTCTTCGGCCCGCAGCATCCTTTCCGCGCGTTCTTCGCTCCCGGCAATCAACCCGGCGATGAGCTCTGCTTCAGGAAGATTCTTCCAGTATTTTTTAGGCATCTCCGCCTGCATCGCGCGCACCTTGAGCCGTGCGGGATTGAAGATGCTGCGGTAATAGGTTCGCCACAAGTCGTCGAGCGCATCCTCATCCGGTGCGGCGTTGCGCGGGACGCCGGGGGTGAACTGCACCCCATTTCCGTTCCAATGCGCGCATTCATCCGGCGTCAGGATGGACCAATCCATGCCGGCGAATCGTTTCTCAAAGAATCCTGCCGCAAGCCGCACGATGCGGTGCTCAGGCTCGAACCAGGCGACGAATTGTTCGCGTCCCGTGGCCTCGTCCCTCCCGACGAGACGGAAACGAACAAAGGCATGCATCTTGTGGATGTCGCGCCCCACCGCCTTGTTCCAGAGCGCCAGCTGACGGATATCCGCATCGGTTGCCACGGCCAGGAGATGTCTCTCGCCCCCGTGGGTGATTCTCCAGAGGACCCGGTACAGCACGCCCCAGCGTCTAGGGTCACGGTGCACAGCGACGCTGCGGGCGATCTCCAGAAACGCGGTCGGCACTTTCGGGACCACCCCGCTGCGGGCGCTCGCATCGGTGCTGTTGAAAAGGCCGGCCTCACCGGCTTCGTCCGACCACAGCACGTCTCCAGGCGGCACACGCTGCGCCAACAGCTCCCGCGCCTCCTCACGCCATTCCTCGAACAGCGGCTGGATGTAGACGGTCCGCACGGCTACAGCTCTCCCGACCGGATCGACTCGATGTCCATGGCCCTGGGTGGG
>CAIPFS010000005.1 GCA_903864375.1 uncultured Verrucomicrobiota bacterium | reverse complement strand
GTGTCCGTGCCGTTCACGACCGAAGGGCAATCGACGGCCTATCACTTTACCCGCCAATGGTCGATGATGAAGAGCCTTCTCCTGAAGAATCTGGTCGAGCGGTGGGCTTATATTTCCTTTTTCTCCCAATGTGAACCCGGCGGGGAGGACGATTGCTACCGGCGTCTGGCCGGTCTCATCGCTACCGGAAATCGGGGAATTCATCCATTGACCTCGTCCAGCCCTTCCGCTAGGACACCGTCGCCCTAGGGGATTGGTTTCGGACATTTTTGAAACACCCTTTCCCATATCATGTTTCTTCAGCGGTGGCATATCGAGGTTCAGGTCAGGAAGGCGGTCGATGCCTTCCTGTGCGGCTGTGCGTTGTGGCTGGCCCACTCCATCCGCGCTCATCCGTCGATCAATTCGACCGGGCTGATTCCTGAATTCGCACCGTACGCCTGGCTTCTCGCTGTGGTGGTTCCCCTGGGGCCGGTGGCGCTCGAGTTCGAGGGTTACTATCAACGTCGGGTTTTCAGTTCCAAATCAGGACGCTTTTTTCAGTCAATCCGGGCCGCCGTCTGGATTAGTCTCGCCATTCTTCTGGCGGCATTTTTGCGGAAGGCAGAGGTGGCCCGCGGGTTGATCTTCATCTTTTTCGGAGTTCTTGTCCTCTTTCTCTGGATCAAGGAGGAATTGATTTTGCGGTGGCAGCAGGGGCATTTCGGTCGCAAGGCCTCCAAAAAACGGTTGATCCTGCTGTGCGGTGGTTCGGAGGGGGGCACGGCCGATTCCGGAAACCTGGAGCGAACGCTCGGGCTCCGGCATTTTGCCGGGATTGAAGTCGTGGCAACACTGGACGTGCGGAAGATCACCCCGGATGAACTGGCCGGGCAGCTCCACAAGACTTCAGCCAATGCGGTCGTGGTGTCGCCCCGGCACGCCCCGTTCAGCGTGATTGAGCAGGCCATTCAGGTCTGTGAACTGGAAGGCGTCGATGTCTGGTTGATGGCTGATTTTTTCCAGACGCGCATATCACAAACCTCCGCCGATGAGCTGAACGGTCACCCGGTCCTGGTTTTTAGCAGCGGGCCTGGAGCTTCCTGGCAGGGGGTCGGTAAGGGGCTGATGGACCGCGTCGGGTCCCTGCTCATCCTCATTGCGGCATCCCCCATCATGGCTCTGGCTGCGATCGCTGTTCGAATCGACTCCAAAGGACCCATCTTCTTCCGCCAGCAGCGGGCCGGACTGAACGGTCATCCCTTCCGAATGCTCAAATTCCGCACCATGGTCACCAATGCGGAGCAGTTAAAACAGGAACTCGCCTGTTTGAATGAGATGTCCGGTCCCGTTTTCAAAGTGACCAATGACCCTCGCGTGACTCCGGTGGGGCGGTTCCTGCGGAAGTGGTCCGTTGACGAATTGCCGCAGCTCTGGAACGTCTTTTTGGGCGATATGAGTCTGGTCGGACCCCGCCCGTTGCCCGTGGACGAGGTCGCCCGGTTCGATGACCCGGCGCATCGCCGTCGCCTGAGCGTCAAGCCCGGCTTGACCTGCCTCTGGCAGGTGTCCGGACGCAACAACGTCCGTGACTTCAAGGAGTGGGTGCGGCTCGATCTCGAATACATCGACAATTGGAGTCTCTGGCTCGATGTCCGGATTTTGCTTCGAACTGTCCCCGCCGTCTTTACCGGTGCAGGGGCTCGTTGACGGTTGGCGTAAATTGGCTGGTCAACGGTGCCGCGTTCCGCAGAGTGCGGCCCTGGCGGACGTTTGCGCCGAGCAATGGAGTTTGGCGGTAATGTCCCGCTGGCAGTCATCTGACCATTCCTTATGTCTAGCGAATCCCTTCCTGTTTCTGTAGTGACCGGCGGTGCCGGATTTCTCGGTTCACATCTCGTTGATCTCCTGCTCTCCCGGGGGCATCGCGTCATCATCATCGACAACCTGGTGACCGGTTCGACCGAAAATATCGGTCACCTGGCCGGCAATCAGCGGGTGACCTTTATCCGGCAGGACGTCACGGAATACCTCTTCATCTCGGGACCCGTTCATTACGTCTGGCACTTCGCATCACCGGCCAGCCCCATCGATTACCTGGAATTGCCCATCCAGACGCTGAAGGTGGGCTCGTTGGGAACCCACAAGGCCCTGGGACTGGCCAAGGAAAAGGGTGCCCGTTTCCTCATCACCTCCACCTCCGAGGTCTATGGCGATCCGTTGGTTCATCCCCAGACCGAGTCCTACTGGGGAAACGTCAATCCCATCGGTCCCCGCGGCTGTTACGACGAATCCAAGCGATTTGCCGAGGCTCTGGTGATGGCGTATCACAATGAGCACCAACTGGACACCCGGATCGTCCGGATTTTCAACACCTACGGCCCGCGCATGCGGATCAAAGACGGGCGTGTGGTTCCCGCGTTTGTCAGCCAGGCCCTGACAGGGGAGCCCATCACCATCTTTGGAGACGGACGCCAGACCCGCAGCTTTTGCTTCTACAGCGATCTGCTGGAGGGCATCTACCGGTTGATGATGGTGGAGCATCCCACCCAGCATCTGCCGGTCAATATTGGTAATCCTCATGAACTGACCATGGTTCAGTTTGCCGAGGAGATCATTCGGGCGACGGGCTCGACCTCCAAACTGTCGTTCCAGCCGTTGCCACAGGATGACCCCAAGCAGCGCAAACCCGATATCACCCGGGCCCGCGCGCTCCTCGGCTGGGAGCCGGTTGTCCCCCTGTCCGAAGGGCTCACGTCGACCATCGCGTATTTTCGAGCCAAATTAGGGTTGTAGGGCTGCGCAATGGCGTCTACAGAAGGGAACGTCCGTGACGAGCGAAAGGGAGGCCCGGCGACTCCTTGCGCTCTGGGAGGACTTTGAGGTGTCGATGCTGGCGGAGGGTCAGCATCGTTTCGGACTTGGGGCCACTTGGAACCGCTTTTCAATGGGGCCCGGACCCCAAGTGGAGCCAGAATATCCGAACACGGTTTGAACCGCATCGGCGGAGGTCTGATCCGGAATGGTGCGCACGGCAGGACTTGAACCTGCACGCTGTTAAGCACTACCACCTCAAAGTAGCGTGTCTGCCAATTCCACCACGTGCGCAACGACCGACTAACAATACCGACCAGTCGACAATCGCCCAGAAAAACTTTTCCCGGCGGATCGAACGAAAGGTCGAACGACAACTGGTCGGGGCGGTGAGATTCGAACTCACGACCTCCTGTACCCGAAACAGGCGCGCTACCAGGCTACGCTACGCCCCGAACCAGAAGCGACGGGCAAAATGATGGACCCCCGACGGAATGCAAAGCCTTTTTTGCAGGTATTGCAGAGCCCCTGTGGGTGACCTCAATG
>CAIPFS010000004.1 GCA_903864375.1 uncultured Verrucomicrobiota bacterium | reverse complement strand
GGAACGTGACCAGGTCCCAGCCAAAAACGCCGCCCAGAACGGTCAGGCGGAAAGCCCATCCCGACAGGAACAGGCAGACGACCGCAATGATGGCCGCCCAAATGGCACCGACGTGGGGTGAGAGCCAATGAGTTCCCACCACGCTCGCCAGCAGGGCGGTGCGGGCGGATTTCAGAAGGGCGTCCAGGGCTCCGAAGGGACTGATGAGGATGAGGACCTGGATGGTGTGATTGACCAGCCAGACGGCCCCGAAGACCAGCAGGCAGACTGGAGCGGCAAGGGCATTGCCCAGCCAGGACAGGTCGATGGCTGCAAAATGACCCTCATGGACCGTCCATCCTGAAGTGGCCGATGGGTGAAGGGTGGCAAAGGTTTGCAGGGCCAGGGGAACGATCGCGCCGGTGGCCACCAGGGCGCTCAACTTGTTTTCAAAAAGCTCGGCAATGTCGAATGGCTTTTTCAAGCTGGCAGGAAGGGCAATTCCCGACGTGTCCTTGAGAGCGCACAAGCCAACGAGAAACAGGCCGGAACCCCAAAACCAGGGCTGACTGTACCAGGGAAGCGAGGCTCGCGTTCCTGATTTGGCGTTCATGTATTTCCATGCCCCGAGACCGGCGGTGCCCAGCAAAGGTGAAATGGCAATCCCCGTGACCTGGGACAGGGTCCGGGATATCTCCTCCGCCGGATTATTCGATGCCGTTGCTGTCGGAGGTTTTTCCAGCGGACCGGCCGCATGAAGGCCTGCCGTCCACAGGGTGAAGAGAACAAAAGTCAGGCCGGGGATCAGGGCCCATCGAAAGCGCGGGTGGGTCATGGATTGGAGGCTACTGCTGGATGAAATAGCTCAGGTTTTCGAGTTCGATGGCGAGATTGACGCTGTTGACGACCACGGTTTCCGGAACCGTCAACATGGCGGGTGAAAAGTTGAGGATGCCCGAGATGCCTTCCTGGACGAGTTGATTGGCAACGGATTGTGCGGCAATGGCTGGGACCGAGAGGATGGCCATGCGGACGCCGCGGCCGTGGATCACGGTTCCGAGATGGTCCATACCGTAGAGCGGGACCGACAATGGCTTGTCGCGGGGGCGTCGCACATCGGCATCGAAGGCTGCCACGATCTCAAATCCCTCCTGTTCAAACCCCCGATAACTCAGCAGTGCCGTTCCCAAATTTCCAACGCCCACCAGGATGACCGGCTGGAGCCGGTTGGTGCCGAGCAGGTCGGAGATCATCTGGGCAAGCTGGTCCACATCATAGCCGAGTCCGCGGGTTCCGAACTGGCCAAAATAGGTCAGGTCCTTGCGGAGTTGGGTCGGTTTCACGCCCGCAGCCACGGCGAGGGCTTCGCTGCTGACGGTTTGCAGCCCGTTGCTCTTCAGGCGCTGAAGGCACCGAAGGTAGAGGGAAAGACGGTAGATCGCCTTCCGGGGAATTTCCGGTCGACTCGATTTTTCAGTCTTTTTCAATCGGTGAATCTTATCAGAAACAGGTCCAGTTTCCAAGTTCTGGAAATCATCGCCCGCATCCGCATCAGTCAACGAAAACAAACTCGTTGGCTGTGAGCAGGACCTGCGCATATTGCGCCCACAGCGACAAGCCGACGGGAAACTCCTGGGGGCCGGTGAAATCGCGGCGCGCCTGCCAGTCCAGGATGGTCAGCGGCCCGTCATTTCCTGCCACGCTCAAATAGCGGATGGACGGCGCCCACTCAAAGCTGTCGGTGTTCTCGTCCGCCTTGGGTTCAATGACAAAGTCCAGGGTGTCGCCGCGACGAACCTCGACCCGTGCGATGTCGGTGG
>CAIPFS010000003.1 GCA_903864375.1 uncultured Verrucomicrobiota bacterium | reverse complement strand
CGGGGAGTGGCTCATATCCGCTGAATTGAGCCGCCAGAACGTCGGCTCGTCGCTGAAATTGAGTGGCATCCTCATCCGTCCACCAGTTGGTCAGGTTACCCCAGGCGTCAAACTTGCGGCCTTCATCATCGAATCCATGGGTGATTTCGTGACCGATGGTCGAAGCGCCTGCATACCCATAAACCAGCGCATCATCGAGCTCCTCGTCCCGCATTCCAGGAACGGCAAAAATGGCTGCGGGAAGCACGATTTCATTATTGGCCGGATCATAATACGCATTGTAGGTCTGTGGAGTCATATTCCACTCCGTCCGGTCCACGGGCTTGCCAAATTTCGAGAGCATGTCCTGGAACTGCCATCGCGAGGCATTCATCATGTTCTGCGCGAGCGACTCCGTCCCAATTTCGAGGGCCGAATAGTCCTTCCAATGGTCTGGGTATCCCACCTTGGCGGTTAAGGATTGCAACTTTTCGTGCGCCTTTACCTTGGTGGGGCCGGTCATCCAATCCAATCGGTCAATCCGGTTCGAATACGCCTGTTGAATGGCGATCACGAGGTTCGCGTACCGCTTCTTGGCCGTTGCCGGGAAAAACTCCGTCACGAAACGCCGGCCCAGAATCATGCCCATGGCCTGTTCCTCGGCGTCCAACGCCCGCTTCCATTGAGGGCGTCGTTCCTTTTGACCGGCGAGCACTTGATGGTTGAAGACAAAATTCTCCTGCTCCCAGTCTCCACCCAGATACTCCGAGTATTCTGCCACCAATTGAAGTCGAAGATATTCCTTGAGCGTTTCCACCTTGGTCTGGCGGAGAAGGGCATCCAGTGAATGAAGAAACTCCGGTTGCCCGACAATCAGGTAGTCGGGGCGGAGTTGGAGCCTCGCCAGGAGTTGTGTCCAGGGGATGCCGGGAGTTTGGGTCCGGGTCAGGACGCTTGGATCGATTCGGTGGTAGTTTTTCTCCGGATCCCGCAGGGCCTCCAGCTTTCGCGAGGCCCGGGCGAGGCCGGTCTCAAACTGCATCACTCGTTTGGCGGTCCGACGGGCTTCCCGTTCCGAACGGCCCATCAGCTTCAATTCCCGGGCAAGGTGGGCGACATATTCCTCGCGGATATGGGCCACCCCCTTTTCCTCGTTGAAATAGAAATCCCGTTCGGGAAGACCGAGACCTCCCTGGCCGATTTGTACAGCCATGACGTCACTTTGCTTCTGGTCCTGCCCGATGCCCAAAGCCAAAAAGGCGTTGACGCCCAGTGGACGCAGGGCAAAGGAGACTTCGACGGCATCGGCCACCGAGGCAACCGCCTCGATGCGGGCCAACTCGGTCCGCAGTGGTTGAAGTCCCAGCCGTGCCGTCCGATTGGTGTCCATCGCGGTGGCCCAAAAGTCGCCGATCTTTCTCTGGTCGCTTCCGATCGTTCCCTTGTTGGTTGTGGCGGATTCATTGATGAGGCGCAGGCGCTCATACAGTTCCTCCTGCACCAATTTCGAAATACCCCAATTCGATTCCGAGGCAGGAATGGGATTGCGCCGAAGCCATCCCCCGTTGGCATAATCAAAAAAGTCAACGGACGGATCGGCCTCCCGATTCAGATTCGACGAAAGAATATCCAGGGTCGTTGAAGGAGTGGTCTCGTCAGAATGGACCCACGGGCTGGCCGTGGCCAACCCTGTGAGGACCATCACCCACCACCAGTTCTGCAGTGACCGTTTGCGAAGGAAACCTGTCGTCATCTTTCCTCCAGTGTCTCAAAAGAGGGTGGGCTTGTCTGCAAAATCGCCGCCTACTTCGAAGGGATTCCCCGCAGGTATTGGTCAAACCAGTCCGCCATCAATCCCAAATCCCGATCGAATCCTTTCCAGACGGTGTGCCCTTCCCCCGTCCGGACCACCACGCGAACCGTGGCACCCAATGATTCGGCTTTGGCAGCAAAAGTTTGGGATTGCTGCAGAGGGACGAGGGCGTCCGCATCGCCGTGAAAGATCAGCGTGGGAGGCAGCTGGGGGGTGATATGGTAAATGGGCGAAATTTCGCGACCCAGAGCCTGACGTCCCTCGGCAGTATCCGACCGCGGACCGAACGCCGGCTTGAAATTCGCCAGGATGCCCACACCCACCGCATCTTCTCCTGCTTTTCCATAGTTTAGAAAATCAGTTGGCGGAAAAAAGCAGGCGACCGCCTGAACTGCGCTGCTTTCGCGATTGATCGGATCTTTATCGTCCTGGGGACCTGGGCCGCCGTGGACACCCATCGTCAGGGATAGATGCCCGCCCGCACTGGCGCCCAGGATGCCCAGGTGATCACCGGCGATCCCATAATGGGCGGCATTGTGGCGGATAAACCGGATGGAGCGATGAATATCCTCAGTGATTTCAGTGACGATGTATTTCGGCTGCGAACCGTGGACCACCGCGAACACCGTGTACCCACGGTCCAGAAACGGCTTCAAGAACACAGGATTGATCGATTCGTGGCTGGAAAACCAGCCCCCGCTCACCATGAAGGCCAAACCATATCCATTGGTCCTGGAGGGTTGAAAAACGTCCAGCGTCAACGCGACGCCGGGCTTTCGTCCGTAGATGACATCTTCCGTCCGGACGAAATCATCGGCCCGCCCCGAGGTCGTCACTCCGACAGCGGCAAGAATCAGGCAGGGCAACATCAGGCCTTGCGTGGTGAGTAAACGCCCGAAACGGGACAGAGCGCAGGCGGAATGGAGGAACTGAGACAACAGGTTCGGAGGCGTCACGGAAATCCGATAACAAATGCCGGTGGCGCTGGCAAGTGAACCAGCTGGCGGAAAAAGAAGCTCGTCGGTGATAGGTTTTGACCGGCATCAGCGAAGAAGCGGTAGACGAAGATTTCCAACGGTTCCAAAGGGTTGCTCTGGATGCTGTCTGTCGCCGCATTCCTGATAAGCACAGCCCTTTAACTGGTGGATGATTCCGATGGCGCCCCGGGCCATGCATTGACTCTCGTCGGATGGACATTGAATCTGAATTCCGCCCCAGAACCGAAGGCCAGCGAAGGGTGGGTGGGTCTGAAGCTGGCCGGATGGGCGATTGTTCGAAGAAAGGCGCGTTGCTGAAATCCTTGATAGATTTCAATGCCAATGCCCGAATGATTCCGTGTTGGAGAATCCCTCGTCAGAACCCGCTTCCGCATCGGAATCATCGCCACCCACCCGGCGGAGTCTGTTGAGTCGCCTTAAGGATTGGGACAACCAGGACTCCTGGCGCCAATTCTTTGAGCTTTACTGGCGGCTGATCTATGACCTTGCCCGGAAGGCCGGACTTGGAGATGCGGCCGCGCAGGATGTAGTTCAAGAGACCGTGTTGGCAGCGGCAAAGCAGCTGCCGAATTTCAAGTACGACCGGGCCAAAGGGTCGTTCAAAGGGTGGTTGATGCAGATCACCCGTCGACGCATATCCGATGCACTCCGGCAGGCCTACCGGCACAACACGGGAAGCGCGGACGGCGAAACAGTGGTTCTGCCGGACGACGAGGAAAATCAGTTCGAAGAGCTATGGGATTCCGAGTGGCGCGCCCATCTGGCAGATTCCATGCTCGCACAGGTGAAGGCAAAGTGCAATCCCGTCCACTTTCAAGCGTTTGAATTGCTGACGGTTCAGGGGTGGAGTCCGATGGAAACGGGGAAAGCCCTGGGATTGAATCTGGCCCAGGTTTACCTGATCCGCAGCCGACTGCGCCGAATGGTCCGGGACGAACTGGGTCGACTCGAGGCAGAGGGAGTCTGAACACGTAAGACTTGGCATCGATTCGCGGTTCAGGCAGTTTCCAGCGCACATTGTCCACCGAAATTCCGGCCATCCCTGACCATGAGCTGCTTCGGCTGATCGGCCGGGGAAGCTACGGCGAGGTTTGGATGGCCCGGAATGCTTTCGGGACCCTGAGAGCCGTCAAGGTGGTTCGACGGGATACATTCGATAGTGATCGCCCATTTGCCCGGGAATTGTCCGGCATCCAACGCTACGAACCCATATCCCGAGCCCACGACGGGCTCGTGGACATACTTCAGGTTGGAAGAAATGAGGCGTCCCAATTTTTCTACTATGTGATGGAGCTGGCGGACGACGCCAACACAGGTTTTCCAGTGGTCTCAAATCCGGAAGCCATCGCCAGCTATCGTCCAAGGATGCTCTCGTCCGAGGTGGGGGGACAGGAGCCCATGACACCCCATCGGGCGATTCCGTTCTTTTTGACCCTGGCAGAAGGCATTGGACATCTGCACGCGGGCGGGCTGCTGCATCGGGACATCAAGTCGGCCAACGTCATTTTCGTGAACGGGGTTCCCAAGCTTGCTGATTTGGGACTGGTGGTGGAGGCCGGTGAGTCGCGGACCTTTGTCGGAACGGAGGGGTTCATTCCACCGGAGGGGCCCGGCACGATGACAGCGGATATTTATGCCTTTGGAAAATTGATGTATGAGGCGGCGACCGGCAAGGATCGGATGGAGTTTCCATCCCTCCCGCTGAATCGGATCAGCCCGGAAAAGAATCGGGACCTCCTGGAACTCAACGCGATCCTGCTTCGATGCTGCGCGCCGGAACCCGGGGATAGGTATCGATCCACCGCAGAACTGCTGGCAGATCTGGCCATCCTGCGAAGCGGCCAATCGGTTCAGGAACTGCGATCTTTTCAACGTCGGTTGAAGCTGACACGACGATTGGGTGTATTCGCCACGTTGGTGGCGGCGGTGCTTTTGGGAGTGATGTTCCTCGTGCGGCGACAGGCGAATTTGGCGCGTGATGACTTTAATCGCTCGGAAATCCTGCGAGCCCGGTCGGAGCTGGCGGAGCGGAGCGCCAAGGACCAACTGTTTGCCGCACTGATGGCTCAGGGCGCTGCAGAACGTCGCTCAGGGCGCGCGGGTGCCCGTCAGAAGGCCCTGGAGGCACTTCAGGCAGCGGCACGGCTTCATCCCGCCACACCGGAGCTCCGAAGCGAGGCCATATCGGCGCTGGCTTTGTCCGATGTGAGCATTGTTCGAAAAATTCCGGGGCCGACCAATTCAACGCCCTTCCTTGCGCTCAGCCCCGATGGGAAGGTGTATGCCCAGGGTATTGTGGGAGGCGATACGGTTATCGGTGTCACCAGCGATGGCAGCATTCTTCGTGTTCTTCCTGATTCCGGAGGGGCCGCCGGTCCGTTCAGCCGCGACGGTCGTCTGCTCATGACCGCTCCAGAACACGGCGTTCAAAAGGTCTGGGACGTGAACCGGGGTGTCGTTGTGGCTTCCATTCCAGAGGATGGACCACGCCTGTTCACCTTCGGGCCGGCCTCAAATCAGTTCATGCTGAAATCCGGGACGGAACTCATCATCCGTTCCATTGATGACGATTCCTCCCGGACAGTCCACGTTCCCGAGGCAATCCGCCGCTACGAGCTTTCAACCGAACGCAGCGTGCTGGCCTGGTCCAGTGAGACCAACGCATCGATCCGGGTGACGAAGATTCCCGAGGGTATTCAGGTCGCTGCGCTCGACCTGGAGCCGGAGGTGGAAGCCATCAGCATGGCGTGGAGCCCGGATCAAACGACGCTGGCGATCGGAACGACCTCGCACCGCGTGCTCCTCTGGCAGCCGGGAACGACCAACCGTCCGGTGGAACTAGTTGGCCATGGCGCCGAGGTGGTCAGCCTCACGTGGTCCCCCAGCGGGCATCTTCTTGTCTCGGGAAGCTGGGATGACACCACCCGGATTTGGGATGTGGCGGAAAAGCGGGAAATGAGCCGCTACCTGGTCACTTCCTGGCACAATGCATTCCTGCCCGACGAACGAAATATTGTTCTCTACACGTCAGCCAACAGCGAGTTCCTCTGGTGTGACATTCACTCCGAAGAGATCTGTCGTTCCCTCCGGGAACCGGGCACCGACGTCGTCAAATTACCCTATCAATGCATCTTTTCCGCCGACTCATCATTGCTCTTTGAAGGGTGCCACGATGGGTTCCGGGTGTTTCGTCCGTCCACCGGGCGGCAGGTTGGCTTTCTCGCAGGAAACCATGTGCAACGGTTGGTGGGGATTCCAGGTAACCCACAGGAGTTCGTGGCGGTTGACCGGACTCGTCGGGGTATTCTCTCATGGAGCGAAAGAGCCTCCGGCGAGGTGTCGTTGGATGAATTCAAGGTCATGGATCGCTTCGGGTTGGCCCGGCACGATGTTTTGGGGCGACCCTGGGTGGG
>CAIPFS010000002.1 GCA_903864375.1 uncultured Verrucomicrobiota bacterium | reverse complement strand
ATTGACCCGACTGGTGGACATGGGGGTGGAGCCGTACCTGGTGGCTTCCTCGCTGGAAGCCGTGCTGGCGCAACGCCTGGTTCGGGTGCTGTGCAGCCAGTGCCGGGCGGTGGACACCAGTTCAACCGCGCAGGCACTGAAGATTCAATTAGGTTTTGCTGCGGAAACGGTCTTGTACCGCGCCGTCGGTTGTCGTGAATGTCGGAATACGGGCTACCACGGACGCCGCGGCATCTTCGAATGGATGAACAGCACGCAGGCCATCCGGCGCCTGATGCTCCGGAATGCTTCCAGCGGTGAAATCCGCGAAGCGGCCCGTCGGGGCGGGGTTCGAATGCTCGCAGAGGACGGCTGGCGGTTGGTGAGGGAGGGAATTACCACCCCGGAGGAAGTCCTGCGGGTGACCAAGGATCAGGCGGCGGAAGACGCAGCCGACGCGGCGGCGGAAATCGTTGTCGCTTCCACCGTGACGGCCACCTGACACCATGGGATCCTTTCAATATCGAGCCCTGGCGACGGGTGGCAAGGTTACCGAAGGCACCATTGAAGCGCCGAGCCGGGTGGAGGCGATGCGCCTAATGGAGATCCAGGGCCTCAAACCGATCCGGGTTTCGGAAGCAGGGACCAGTGCGGCCCCCAAAAAGACCCGCCCCAAGCCCGCTCCCGCCACGGGTTCCCCTTCGACCCCGACTGCCAGGCCTGCCCCGGTCCTCTCCATGGGAGGCAGTGGCAAGGTTTCCGCCCGGGCTCTGGAGAATTTCACCCGCCTTCTTTCAAGCCTTCTCTCGGCGGGCGTGCCCCTCAGTCGTGCCCTGGTCATTCTGACACGGGAAGCAGCCACACCGGCGGCGGCCGTCCAATGGAAAAAGGTCCACGATTATGTCGTCGACGGGTTGACCCTGGCGGATGCCATGTCGAGGTCGCCCGAGGTGTTTCCACGGGTGTACGTGGCGATGGTGGAGGCGGGCGAAACCGGAGGATTCCTCGATGTCGTTCTCGGCCAGATCGCTGATTTTCAGGCCCGGGAAAAGGAAATGAAGGGGAAGGTGACCGCCGCCTTGTTGTACCCGATCATTCTGCTGTTTCTGGCGCTGGGAGTGCTCGTGTTCCTGCTGGTCTTTTTCATTCCCCGTTTTCAGACCATCTTCTCGGGATTTGGAGCGCAGTTGCCGCCATTGACCCGCCTGATTGTGGGAACCAGCGAGGTGATGCGCCACTATGGGATTCTCCTGGTGATCGGACTGGTGATCGGTGGTTTTTCCCTCCGGACCTGGTTTCTGTCCGCTGCGGGGCGCCGCGCCTGGGAGGGGACCATTCTCAAGGCCCCGGTCCTGGGTCCGCTGGTCGCGCAATTCGCCATGGCACGGTTTTGCCGCATGCTGGGAACGCTTCTTGGGGCAGGTGTTCCGTTGGTCAACGGATTAAACGTTGCGCGACGATCCATTGGTAACCAGATACTGGTCGATGCGGTCTCCCATTCCATAGACCGCGTGAAAGAAGGAAAACAACTTGGACCCAGCCTTGCCGACTCCCGGGCGCTCTTTTCGGGCTCGACCCTCGAGATGATCTCGGTGGCCGAGGAAAGCGGTCGTCTGGATGGAGAACTGGTCCGGATTGCCAATGTGACCGAAGGGGATCTCGACCGACAGTTGAAGACCGCCGTCGCGCTGGCAGAGCCGCTCATGTTGTTCTTCATCGCGGCCTTTATCGGCACGATTTTCATCGGCATGGTGATCCCCATCTTTTCGCTTCAAGACCATATCAAATAACGCTTTTGCACCTATGAAACTGAATCTCTTGAACCGTCGTTCCCACCCCCTCCGTCGGGACAATGCCTTCACCCTGATTGAACTGCTTCTCGTGCTGGTGATCCTGGGCATCCTGGCGGCGATTGTGGTGCCGAAATTTGCCGGACGAACCGAACAGGCCCGTCTCACGGCCGCGCAGTCACAGATTTCCACCTTCGGGACCGCCCTCGATTCCTTTGAAGTCGATACCGGACGGTATCCCACCGGCAAGGGGGGGCTGAATGATTTGGTTCAGCAACCGGCGAACGTGATTTCCTGGAAAGGCCCTTATTTGAAGGGGGAGGTTCCGAAGGATCCCTGGAACAACGACTACATCTATGAATGCCCGGGAAAGCATAATCCGACGTCGTATGATTTGATGTCCATGGGACCCGACGGGCGGGTGGGAGGAGACGACGATGTCGCCAACTGGCAAACATCCAAACGCTAGCCCGGCGGGGGCGACGGCGTTCACGCTGATCGAATTGATCCTCGTGATGGCGATGCTGGTCGTCCTGATGGCAGTCATGGCGCCCTCGTTGGGTAACTTTTTTCGCGGACGAACGGTCGATGGCGAGGCCCGCCGATTGACCTCCCTCATCCGCTATGGACGCGAGCGCGCCATTTCTGAAGGCACACCCATGTTACTCTGGATTGATCCCCAACAACGAGCCTACGGTCTGACGGAAGACTCCACCTATGCCGCACAGGATGTGCGGGCGGTGGCCTATCCGTTGTCGCGGGATGTTGTCGTGGAGGTGGATGCCGCCCGGGTCAATTCGGCTCCACTGCCGGGGTCGCTGCCCATGGTGTCCGGATTGCGGCCGGGAAGGGCTGCCTACGTCATTCGCTTTCAGCCGGACGGGTTCCTGGCCGACAGTAGTCCCACTCAAATCCGGATTCGGGAGCAGAATCCTCCCGCCGGGGCGCGCAATTCCCGTGCCGGAACACTCTCGCTGTCACCTTCCGCCAGCCGTCTCACCTATGACCTCCACACCAACATCACCGGCGCCGTCCGTTTCTAGGGGCGCTGCCGGGTTTACGCTGGTGGAGGCACTTGCCGCCCTGCTGGTGCTGGCCATTGTGATCCCCGTGGCGGTGCGCGGTATTCAGATCGCCAGCATGGCCGGAGAGGCGGCGCAGCGGAAATCGGTGGCGCTGCGCGTGGCGGACCGTGTGCTCAATGAATTGGTGGTGACCGGGAATTGGCAGCGCAGTGCCAATGGGAATGCCGTGGAAGGCGATGAAACCTTTCAATGGCAGTTGAAATCCCAGACCTGGGAAAAGGACACCCTGAAAATGCTCTCGCTCAGGGTGCTCTATAAGACCCGGGGAAATCCATGTGATGTCCGGTTGTGCACGGTGGTGGACACGAGCCTATGATGATCCGGAGGCATATCCCCCACACAACGCCAGCAGGGACCGCGAGCACGTCGGTGTACGGATTCACCTTGATCGAGCTGCTGCTCGCCATGGTCCTCGTGGGGCTTGTGCTTGCGGCTGTTGCCGGCGTGTTTTTCGGAGCCTTCGGGTTGCGCCAGCGGACTCAGGCGCTGGTGGACGACGGCCTTCCGATCCAGCATGCCCTCGAGGTGATTCGTCGGGACCTGAACGGCCTGGTTCAGCCGGGAGGGGTGTTCAGCAGCAACCTGTTGACGGATGCCGCGTCGCTGACCGCTGTTTCCGGACAGCGCGTGAGCCCGCCCCTGTACACGGCCACCGGGAACATCAACGATTTTGCGCCGTGGGGCGATATCCAATGTATCACCTATTATCTGCGGCCACCCACCAACCGGGTGGGCGGCGGTGGATTGGACCTGTTTCGGATGATCAACCGCAACCTGATGCCGGTGAATACCGATATTCCGGAAGAACAGTGGCTGATGACCGGGGTGGAGCGGATGGAGTTCTCTTATTATGATGGCACGCAGTGGAAACTGACCTGGAACTCGACCAATGATCTGACTCTGCTTCCCAAAGCGATCAAAGTGTCGATGCAGCTTGCCCCGCCCGTCGAAATCGCGGCTTCCGGAATCCGGAGAAACACCAGTCGCCAATCTCATCCGAAAATTGAATTGATCGCCCCGATCATCCTGACGGCAGTGACCAATCAAAATTCAACGGCGGGAGGGCAGCCATGAACTGTGTGGAATCCCGTGTCGGCTCCAGGGACCGCCGGGGAGCGGCGTTGATCGTCACCCTGTGGATTGCCCTGGGTCTGGTGGCGCTCGGCTTGTATTTCGGCCAGTCGATGTCGCTGGAGTTGCGCGGCTCGGAGAATCGCGTGGCCGGCCTGGCAGCAGACCACGCCATCCTCGGGGCCACACGCTACGTGGGCTACCTGCTCAACACCAATGTGACAACGTGGGGGACGCTGCCCGACCGGGTGGGATACCGCGAGGAGGCCGTTGCCGTGGGTGATGCCCATTTCTGGTTGATCGGACGCGATTCCCAAACGGCCAGCCCGACGGAACCGGTCTTCGGACTGGTGGACGAAAGTTCGAAACTGAACCTGAACACGGCGACCATCGACATGCTGGAGGCGTTGCCGCTCATGACCCCGGAAATCGCCGCCGCGATCATCGATTGGCGCGATACCAACAGCGACGTCACCACCGGCGGAGCCGAAGACGACACCTACCTTCGCTTCAATCCACCGTATCACTGCAAGAACTCGGATTTTGAAACCGTGGATGAACTTCGGTTGGTGTCGGGAATGACGCTGGCCCTCCTGTATGGAGAGGATTCGAATCTGAACGGGGTCCTGGATCCCAATGAGAATGACGGCACGAATCTGGCCCCGGATGACAACCGCGACGGAAAACTGGACCCGGGATTCTGGGAATACCTGACAGTCTATTCCCAGCAGCCCAACACCAATGCCGATGGGACCGTCCGCGTGAATCTGACCGCACCCAATTCCCGACAGGGCCTTCAAAGTCTGCTCAACGACAAGCTGGGTCAATCGCGGGCCGATGAGATTGTCCGCCGGTTGGGGCCTCCCAATCGACCGTTGGGTAGTCCCCTCGAGTTGTTCATCACGGGGGCGATGACCACCTCCGAGTTTTCACTGATTGAAGACTCTCTGACCATGACCAACGGATCGTTTGCCCGGGGACTCGTCAACATCAACACAGCGACGCAGGCGGTGCTCACCTGCATTCCTGGCATCGGGGTGGACAAGGCGGCCTCGGTGGTCGCGTACCGGCAGGCCAATGCGGGGAATCTGACCACGGTTTCGTGGATTGCCTCGGTGTTGGACCAGGCTTCGGCCGTGCAGGCGGGGCCCTATATCACGGGACGAACGTTTCAATTTTCCGCGGACATTGCCGCAGTGGGCAAACAGGGGCGGGGATTCCGGCGACAGCGCTTTGTTTTTGATACCTCCTCGGGATTGCCCTCGATT
Organism: uncultured Verrucomicrobiota bacterium; assembly: GCA_903864375.1. GTDB lineage: Bacteria > Verrucomicrobiota > Verrucomicrobiia > Limisphaerales > UBA9464 > CAILNN01. The sequence goes on along the minus strand of CAIPFS010000002.1, from coordinate 3,051 downwards.
GTTTTCCGCCAGGACCTCTCCGCCCGGGGTTGGTCGTTGGGGCGACGCACACGACAAAACCTTCCGACACTGGCTTCCATTCCATGAACAAGTGGTTTCAACGACGAACTGCGGATGCGCTGTTGGTGCTGTCGTTTGACAGCGGCACGCTGCACGCCTCCGTGGCCCGCAACGCAGGTGATGGGGAGGCGGTTGGAACATCGCTGGCACTCACCTTCACTGTTTCACTCGAATCAGGTGACCCACAGGTTCTCGCGCGGGAGCTCCGGCAGCAATTGGAGGCGGCCGAGATCCGGGAGCGGGCCTGTGTCGTCAGCCTTCCTCCGGAGTGGTTGTTCACCCGTTTGACCGCCCTTCCCGATCTTTCCGAGGAAGATCGTCAGAGTTTCCTGGAGTTGGATGCAGAGCGCGGCTTTCCATTTCCGCCGGACGAGTTGGTGTTGTCCCGCTGCCTCCTGGGTTCAGGCATTCATGCCCAGGCGCTTCAACTCGCGGTCTTGCGTTCCAAGGTGGAACGTCTGGATGGCTGGTTGCGACAGGCACGGCTCAATCCCCTGTCGTTTTCAGTCAGCGGACTCGCCTGGGCCCGGACGGCGGCAAACCGCTCGCCCGGCAGCGTCCGACTTTGGATTCAACCCCAAAGCGCCGTGCTGATGGTGGATGCCGTGCCCGGGTTGGCCGTCGTCCGGTATCTGGGCGCTGAAAACCGGAGCACCGAAGGCGTTCCGCGATGGCAGCCGGACCAGCTGGCCCGTGAGATCCGCGTGACGCTGGGTCAACTGGCACCCGAGCTCCGCTCCGGGATTCACTCCTTTGCCGTGGTTGGAAATGAACTGGAGGCCAGGACTCTGGCGGAGGAATTGGCACCCCGGATGTCGGCATTGGGGTTGAAGCCCGAAACCGGTGGGAGGACACCAGGGTGTCGTCCGGTGTCCCCGGCCTCCATGGCCCGCGCCGTTGCCCTTCAGCTGTGGACCGGGGCCGACCATCCGATGGAGTTCCTGCCACCCCGGGTGTCCAATTGGCAAAAGGTCACCAGCCGGTACTCCGCCCGCAAGCTGGCCTATATCGGAGGCGTGGTGGGGGGAGTTGCTGCCATCGTTCTTGTGGCCATCGGAATTCAGGAGTTTCAACTGCACCGCCTGAAGTCCCGCTGGTCCACAATGTCAACCCGGGTGCGCGACCTGGAGCAGACCGAACAGAATATCCGGAAATACCGTCCCTGGTATGACAACTCCGTCCGGACACTTCGCATTCTTCGCCGTCTCACCGAGGCATTTCCGGAAGACGGAAGTGTGACCGCCAAAACGCTGGAGATTCATGATCCGGGGGTGGTCAGTTGTTCCGGGACCGCCCGTGATCAATCGGCGCTGCTCAAACTTCTGGACTCATTGCGGTCCAGCAAGGATGTAACGGAGGTCCAGGTGGACCAGCTTCGTGGAAAATCCCCGCTTCAATTCTCCTTCAACCTGCATTGGGAAGGAGCCTCCCAGCCATGAATATCAATCCCCAGGAACGACAGAAACTGCTCATGGTCCTGGCAGCCGCCGGGGCGGCGCTGCTCCTCAGTGACTGGCTGATCTTCACCCCCATGGTGAGTGGCTGGAAGGACCGGAGTGAGCAGATTGCCACGCTGCGAAAGTCGGTGACGCACGGGCAACAGCTTCTCGATCGGGAACGGGTATTGAAAGCCCGCTGGGATTCGATGCGCACCAACGCATTGCCCGGTGCCATGTCGGCGGCCGAAGGGCGCGTCTTGAAAGCCTTTGATGACTGGTCCCAAACCAGTCGGGTCAGCGTTAATTCGGTAAAGCCCCAATGGAAACACCCGGATGACGACTACCTGACGCTGGATTGCCGGGTGGATGCGACCGGAAATCTCGCCGCCATCACACGGTTTATTTACGAAGTCGAACGCGATCCCCTGGCTCTCAAGGTGGATGGAATTGAATTGACCGCCCGCGAGGGCGAAGGCGGCCAGCTCTCCCTGGCTCTTCAGGTGAGCGGGTTGTTCCTCAATGTGACATCGCCATGATTCTTCCCATGGATACTTTACCGATGAGACGACGATCGGCGGTGACGTCCGCTTTCTGGTCCGCCATGACGGGTCTCCTGGGCTGTTGCGTCATTCTTGGGGAGCCATCTTCCCCGACCAATTCCCCATCGGGAGGAGGGACCAATGCCCTCCCAGGCGGTGCAGCGACGGCATCCACGAATCGGGTGAACAAGGACCTGACCAATCCACCGCCGGCGGTCGTCGATGAAATGAGTTATGAAGCCTTCAAGCTCATCAATGATCGCAATATTTTCAGTTCCACCCGGACCCGTTCATCGGCCCGCGAGGAGAATCGCAGCCAGGCCAAAAAGGTTCGGGTCGACAAGTTCGCCCTGGTTGGGACGATGAGTTACTTCAAGGGAACCTTTGCGTTTTTCGACGGGTCCGAGACCGGATACCGGAAATCGGTGAAAGTCGGGGATACTCTGGCGGGATACGAAATCAAAACCATCAGCCAGGACAGCGCGAAACTCGTCGCGGGCACCAATACCGTGGTGCTGAAGGTGGGAACAGGAATGCAGCGGGAGGAAGAAGGGGAATGGCAGCCGTCCTCGTCACCGGGTGGATTCGAAACTGCGTCCACCAAGCCCGAAAAGACAGAAAAAACTGAAGGAGCAGCCTCCGAGTCGTCCGGGGGCGGGGAAAGTGAAATTTTAAAACGTCTGTTGGAGAAGCGGGAAAAGGAGCTGAAAAATGAAAAATAAATCAATGTGCCTCGGCCTGCTGGCTGCGGGTCTGGCGCTGGGAAACTCCCTGCAATCATTCGCCGAGGAGACTCCATCCACCGGCACCCCTGCCGCTCCACTCACGGGTTCGGACGCGGGCAGGCCGGAGACATCGGTCTCCACCAATGCCGCACCGGGTGAACTCCGGCTGAATTTCCGGGGAGTGCCGCTGGAAATGGTGCTCAATTACCTGAGCGAAGCCGCCGGCTACATCATCGTCCTCGAGACGGAAGTAAAGGGGAAGGTCGATGTCTGGAGCAACCAGCCGGT
>CAIPFS010000001.1 GCA_903864375.1 uncultured Verrucomicrobiota bacterium | reverse complement strand
ACGAAAAGCCCCCTGTTGCAGGAATGTCACCCGATATCGCCGGAAGCGATTGACACCACAAGCGGTCGTGGCAACAGTTGTCAAACACCCCTCCCGGTTGTAGAAAGGGTCCTCGGGATTCGCTGGAAACTTGGGGCGAGGGTCGAGAGGGTGTTCGAGACGAGGTTCAAATTGAGGCTCAATTTGAAGCGGAAGGTGGGTGAAAGGTCGTTGTGGTGTGGAACGGGGCGTCCCGGTTGTGCAAAACTGCTGATATGCGTTGTCCGAAGTGCGGAACTCAAGAAGACAAGGTCATTGACTCCCGCGCATCGAAGGAGGGCTCAACGATTCGTCGTCGCCGGGAATGCATGAAGTGCACCCATCGTTTTACCACCTACGAGCAAATCGAACACGAGGAGCTGATGGTGGCAAAGCGGGATGGGCGTCGGGAAACTTTCTCGAAGGAGAAACTCAAGGCCTCGCTCCAGCGTTCCTGCCAAAAACGTCCCGTCCCCGAATCCGAGATTAGCGATGCCGTCGAGCGCATCTACTCGGCCCTGCGGGACACCAACGAGTTGGAGGTTTCCGCCCGCGAAATAGGCGAACGGGTGATGCGGGAGTTGCGGGCGCTGGATCCGGTGGCCTACGTCCGATTTGCCAGCATCTACCGAAGCTTTCAGGAAGTGGACGAATTTGTCGCCGAGGTTCACCGGCTGGCGGCCCAGCCGCCCCCGGACAAGCGACAAATGGCGTTGCTTCCGGAGGATTCTTGACGCGCTTGACTCAACCTTGAACAGGAAAGGACATCGACATGATCCAATTGCATGAGGATTGTCTGCTTGTAGAGCAACCCGGCGGAGGGTTCATCCCCTGGTCGGCAAGCCAGTTGACCCTTGAGTTTGTCGGAGGGGCATCGGAGACACTGAACGAGGAAGTGATGAAACAGGTGGCCGCCGGGGTTCTGCACTATTTCAAGGACGAGCTCGGTCGAATGACGATCACCGTCTCGGAATTTGCCGATGCGATTGCCAGGGCCCTGAATGGCATGGGCTATACGGCGGAAGTGGCTGAAGTCAGTTCCAGCACCAAGGAGGGCGGAGCGTCCACCAGCAAGGCGGGAATTTCGGATCTGCGCGAGCTGGCGTTTGCAGCAGCAAAATTCGGGGAGCTCGACTTCTTCAAGCGGCTGAGAAACCGATTGCAGGAGCAAATGGAAAATCCCCCACAGAGGGTTGAATTCCTGGGGTTGCGTGGCTGTGTCAAGATGCTCACCGGTCGCAAGAAGTGGTGTCCCACCTGCACTCAGCTGGAGGTGGAAATCGTCGATGCTCTTCGCGCCTGGTATGAGCAAAACCCCAAGGCATCGACCACGGCCCTGCTGGTTCGGTAGCTGGAAATACCCACCATGACCGTTTTTGAACGCATCATCGCCCGTGAGATTCCTGCCTCCATCGTCTGGGAGGATGACCGTGCGCTGGTGATTCGCGATCTTCATCCCCAAGCCCCGATTCATCTCCTGGTGATCCCCAAAAAACCGTTGGCGCGAGTCGGTGAGGCCACGGTGGACGACGAAGGATTGTTAGGGCACCTGCTGTGGGTTGCCGGACAGGCGGCGCGTCAGGAGGGATTGGAGTCGTCGGGATTCCGTCTGGT